>CAZKPI010000154.1:0-9323 GCA_964554555.1 uncultured bacterium | reverse complement strand
CGGCTTTCCTCCAGCCGTCCCTGAGCTCTGCTCCGGGTGGTCGCGCCGCGGGGCCGCCTGGCCGCCCGCCAGGCCGCCCTGGGCCGCCCGCAATCGGTCCAGGCCTTCCTGCGCCGTGCGGCGGGCCTCGGGATCAGGGGAGGCGAGCATGGCCTGGAACTGCCGGATCTCCTGCTCCTCCAGGCGACGGCGCCAGGCCTGCCGGAGGGATTCCAGGAAGGCGTCGGGGGAATCGGCGATGAGCGAGGCATCAGCCAGCGCCTGCACCACCTCGCGCAACAGCCGTTCAAAGGCTTCCCGCCCCGGCCCGGCCGTGGTCTCCACGAGAGACACGAGGAGCCCCGCCACCTCCGGGGAGGGGTTGGCCGTCACCAGCGCCCCGGCCTGCCGGACCAGTTCGGGATCCTGCTCCAGCCCCAGGAACCGGAGCAGGATGTCCCGGATGCTGGAAAACGGGAAGAACACGGCATCGGCCAGGGCAGACTCCCGCTCCTGCCGGTCTTCCGAAAACAGGAGTGCTTCGAAATGGCCCAGGGCCTCCTGGGGGTCCCAGCGGTAGAGGAGACGCACCGCCCGACTGCGGATGCCCGGGAAGGGGTTGATCAGCAAAGGAACGATGAGCTCCTTCAGGCTCTCGGGATGGATCCGCTCCAGCGCTTCCACCGCCGCCCCGAGGACCCAGGGGTCCGGATGGCGGCACAGCTCTTCGAGCGCCCGCCCGTCCTCGAACGAACCGAACCGTCGGAAGAAAGCCAGGAGGTGGGGCAAGGCGGCGGTCGAGAACCTGGGCCAGTCGGCGGCCCGCAGGGCCATGGCCACCAACGGCGCCTCCACCACCGTCACCTCCCGAAGCACCAGGACGATGGCCAGTTCGTCCCGCTCCGGGGCTTCCAGCAGTTCCTCGATCTCCTTCACCCGCCGGCTGGACCCCTCCTGGCCCTCGGCCGCGCGCGGCCGCAGTCCCCGCCGCAAGCGCTCCAGGATGAAGCGGAGGCGGGCATCCCGCTCCGCAGACACTGCCTCGTCCAGGGCGGCCACCGCCCCCGGTGCCCAGTCGAAGGCGTCGAACCGGCGCAGGGCGGCGAACCGCACCCCCGGGTCACGGGAGCGGAGATCCTCGAGGAGGCTCCTGATGATCTGATCCATGATGGAATGGCCTGCTTGCGGCAAGGTACCTTTTTTCCGGCAGGGGATCAAGCACCCCGCCCCGGCGACCCGATGAGACCCGGCCTGCCGCCGCCTTTTTTTCTTGACCGGCCGCCGGTTTCATGCTAGAGTGGAAACTCAAAGCAGGACTTTGTCCTCACCTCGAGCGATAGCGAACAGGTTGCCGCGGCCTTCGGGCCGTCGGGTTCGTTATCGTCGAGGGCGGCAGAGACTGCGGCCCTCGAAATTTTTTCTGGGAGGTAGGAGTATCAAAGAGAATGTTCGTGTCAACCGGATGATCAGGGTTCCGCAGGTGCGCCTGATCGACGACACCGGGACCATGGTGGGAATCGTTCCCATCCAGGAGGCCCTCCGGATGTCGGAAGAGCGTGGCTACGACCTGGTCGAGGTCGCGGCCGGAGCCCAGCCCCCCGTCTGCCGGATGATGGATTTCGGCCAGTTCAAATACGAGCTGGCGAAAAAGCAGAAAGAAGCCAAGAAGAAGCAGAAGGTCATCAAGCTCAAAGAGGTCAAGGTCCGCCCAAAGACTGATGAGGGCGACCTGCAGACCAAGTGCAACCGCATCCGCGACTTCCTGGGGGATGGCGACAAGGTCAAGGTTTCGGTGTTCTTCAAAGGCCGCGAGCGAGCCCACATGGAAATCGGGTTCAAGGTGGTCGAGCGGATGAAGGTCATCCTGGGGGAAGAAGCCGGAATCGAGAAGGATGCCGCCATCGAGGGCAACACGATCACGATGATTCTCCAAAATCCCAAGAAGAAGTAAGTATCCAGTACGGAATCTCACCTAGGAGGTAGCCCATGCCCAAGATGAAGAACCACAGCGGGGCGTCCAAGCGCTTCAAAGTCACCGGAAACGGCAAATACCGCCGGTACCAGGCCTACGGGAAACACATTCTGACCAAGAAGTCCAGCAAGCGGAAACGCGGATACCGCCAGTCACAGCTGATCGAAAAGTGCCAGCAGAAGACCCTGCGCGACCTTCTGCCCTATTCCTGACCCCAGGTTCGGGTTCGCATTCCGATTCCTGACGTCCGCTCCACGGACGGACATCGACTGACCCGGAGGTACCATCATGCCACGCTCCAAAAGTTCATCCAATTCCCGCCGCAAGGTGAAAAAGCTTTACCAGATGGCCAAAGGCTACTGGGGCGCTCACCGGCACGTCAAAAAAACCGCCAAGGAAACCGTCAACAAGGCCCTGCACCACGCCTTCACCGACCGGCACGACCGCCGGCAGAACATGCGCTCCCTCTGGATCCTGCGCATCAACGCCGCCTGCCGTCAGCACGAGATCTCCTACAGCGTGTTCATCAACGGCCTGAAGAAGGCCGGCATCGGCCTCAACCGCAAGGTCCTGGCCGACATGGCCGTCAAGGATCCCGAGGCCTTCAAGAACGTCGTCACCATGGCCAAGTCCCAGGCGGCCGCCGCCTGACATGATCTCCCGCCTGCCGTCCCCCACCGGCCTCGGCCGGGGGTTCGCCTTTCGCATGGCCTGAACCCTGGGTCGGCACGCCAAAACGCCCGGGGAAACCCGGGCGTTTTCCTTTCCCGGCCGCGGCGCGGTCTTCGCCCCGGCCGCCCGCCGCCCCGGACCTGTGCTATAATTCCTGCCCGTCCGACCCCACGCCTGGAGAACCCGTGAAACGCCTCGCATCCCTGCAGAATCCGCTGGTGAAAAGCGCCCTGGCCCTGCACCGGCCTGGCGGCCGCTCCCGCGGGGAGATCCTGGTCGAAGGGGAGAAACTGGTGCGGGAAGCCCTCCAGTCGGGCGCCGAAGTGCGCACCCTGTTCGTGACCGGGGAGGCCGCGGCCGCCTGGACCGACCAGGCCGACCGCCTGGCCATCGTCACCCCTGCCGTGATGCGGCGCCTGTCCCAACTCGAATGCCCCCCGACCGCCCTCGCGGTGGTCATCCCTCCCCCCGCCCCTGACCTGGAGCGGGTCCTGGCCGCCGCCGCCACCCTGGTGGTGCTCGACCGGGTCCAGGACCCCGGCAACCTCGGCACCATCCTGCGCACCGCCGAGGGCTTCGGCGCGGGCGGGGTCCTGCTCCTGCGGGGAAGCTGTTCGCCGGGCAACCCCAAGGTCACCCGGGCCGCCATGGGCTCCTCCTTCCGGGTGCCCGTCCTCACCGATCTCGACGGAGCCGACCTTCTGCCCCGCCTGCGCCGGGCCGGCTTCGCCTGCCTGGCCACCGGCGTGGGCGGCGAGGACCTGCGCGGCTTCCCGTTCCCGCCCCGGGTCGCCCTCTTCCTGGGCGCCGAGGGCACCGGCCTCGCCCCCGCCCTGCGCGAAGGCTGTGACCACCGCCTCACCATCCCCGCCCCCGGCCCCGTCGAATCGTTCAACGTGGCCATCGCCACCGCCGTCTGTCTCTACGAGCGGCTTCGCCAGACGCCGCCCTGACCTCCCAATCCACCAGCGAGGAACGCACATGCCGGATCAGTCAGAAGCTCTGTGGAACCAGTTCGAGGAGGAACGCCGCCAGGCCGCCACCTGCAAGGATGTCGAAGCCCTGCGGGTCAAGTATCTCGGCAAGAAGGGCCCCGTCTCCGCCCTCCTCAAAAATCTGGGGGCCCTGCCCCCCGACCAGCGCAAGGCGGCCGGTGAGGCCGTCAACCGCCTGAAAGCCCGGCTCGAGGAATCGGTCGAAACCCTGATGCGGGAATGCTCCGCCCGCGAAGAGGAGGCGAAACTCAAGACCGACCTCCCCGACCCCTCCCTGCCCGGCACCGCCCTGCCCCTGGGCACCCTGCACCCGGTCACCCAGATCGGGCTGGAGGTCGCCGCCATCTTCGTCTCGATGGGCTTCTTCCTGGCCGAGGGGCCCGAGGCCGAAGACGAATACTACAACTTCGAGGCCCTGAACGTCCCCAAACACCATCCCGCCCGCGACATGCAGGACACCTTCTACCTCGAGAACGGCCAGGTTCTGCGCACCCAGACCTCCCCGGTGCAGATCCGGACCATGGAAACCATCCAGCCCCCCTTCAAGATGGTCGCCCTGGGCAAGGTCTACCGCCGCGACAGCGACATCACCCATTCGCCGATGTTCTCCCAGATGGAAGGCCTGGTCGTCGGCGAGAACGTCACCATGGCCGACCTCAAGGGCACCCTGGCCGCCTTCGCCGAGAAGATGTTCGGCCGGCGGCCCACCCGGTTCCGGGCCAGCTACTTCCCCTTCACCGAACCATCCGCGGAAATGGACGTCCAGTGCATCTTCTGCGAGGGAAAAGGCTGTCGTGTCTGCAAGAACTCCGGCTGGATGGAGATCCTCGGTTGCGGCATGGTCAACCCGCGGGTGTTCGAGGCGGTCAAATACGACCCTGAGAAATACACCGGATTCGCCTTCGGCATGGGCATCGAGCGCATGGCCATGCAGAGGTTCGGCATCCACGACATCCGACTGCTGTTCAATTCCGACGTCCGCTTCCTGCGGCAATTCTGAGGAGGAACCCGTGAAAATCCTGTTGAGCTGGCTTCGCGACTACATCGACATCCAGGTCCCCCCCCAGAAGATCGCCGACGCCCTCCTGATGGCCGGCATCGAGGTGGAAGCCATCCACGAGCCCGGCAAGCACCTGCAGAAGGTGGTCGTCGGGCAGGTGCTGACCCGCGACAAGCACCCCAACGCCGACAAACTGTCGCTCTGCACCGTCGATGTCGGCACCGGGACCCCTCTGCAGATCGTCTGCGGCGCCCCCAACCACAAGGCCGGCGACAAGGTGCCCACGGCCCTGGTCGGCGCCGTCCTGCCATCGGGGTTCGAGATCCGCGTGGCGAAGATCCGGGGCGTCGAATCCTCGGGCATGCTGTGCAGTAAAAAGGAACTGGGCATCTCCGACGACCACTCAGGCCTCTACATCCTGCCTCCCGACGCCAGGGTCGGCGAGGATATCGTCAAGACCCTGGGCATGGACGACGTGACCTTCGAGATCAGCGTCACGCCGAACCGGGGCGACGTGCTGTCCCACCTGGGCATCGCCCGCGAGCTGTCCGCCCTCTTCAACCTGCCCCTGCACCGCAACTCCCTCGATGACACGGCCGGCGAGGGGGACATCCGTTCCCTGACCTCCGTCACCCTCGACGAGCCTGATCTCTGCCCGCGGTACGGGGCGCGGCTGGTCCGCGACGTCGAGGTCGGGGAAAGCCCCCGCTGGCTGAAGGACCGCCTCGAAAAAGTGGGCATCCGCAGTATCAACAGCGTGGTCGACATCACCAACTACGTCATGCTCGACATCGGGCACCCCATGCACGCCTTCGACTTCGACCGGCTGGCGGGCGGCCGCATCGTCGTGCGCCGGGCCGCCCCGGGCGAGAAACTGCAAAGCCTCGACGGCGTCCACCGCACCCTCGACCCCTCCATGCTGGTCATCGCCGACGCGCAGAAGCCGGTGGCCATCGCCGGCGTCATGGGCGGCGAGGCGACCGGCGTCACCACGAAGACCCGCCACGTCCTGCTCGAGGCGGCCTGCTTCGACCCCGTCTGCATCCGCAAGACCGCCAAAACCCTCGGCATGATGTCCGACTCCTCATACCGGTTCGAACGCGGCACCAACATCGACAACGTGCCCATCGCCCTGAACCTGGCCGCCCGCCTGATCAAAGACCTCGCCGGGGGCCGGCCGGCCGCCGGTCTGATCGACGCTTTCCCCGCCCCGCCCCCCCTCAAGCGGATCCTGTTGCGCACCCGCCGCGTGGCCCGCGTCCTCGGCATCGACCTCAAACCGGCGCAGATCGAGACCCTGCTGTTGCGCCTGAAGTTCGAGGTCAGCCGCAACGGCGAGGAGATCTGGGTCGGCGTGCCCCCCTTCCGCCACGACATCGACCAGGAGGCCGACCTGATCGAGGAGGTGGCCCGCCTCTACGGCTACGAGCATATTCCGGTGACCCTGCCGGCCCTGTTCTCCCAACCCGTCCTGCCCACCCCCCTGCAGAAACTGGTACGCCGCACCCGCGACTACCTGGTCGATCAGGGGTTCCACGAGATCATCTCCTACAGCTTCATCCCGGCCGCCGTTCCCGCCGCCCTCCGCGAGGGAAACCCCCTTCCCATCAAAAACCCGCTGTCCGACGAACAGGCGCACCTCCGCACCAGCCTCCTGTGGGGCATGATCGACGCCCTCACCCGCAATATCTTCTCCGACGAGTACGAACTGCGCTTCTTCGAGACCGGACGGGTCTTCCAGCCCGACGCCTCCGGCTTCACCCGTGAAGCCGACCGCCTCTGCCTCGGCTGTTGCGGTCCCGCCAACCCTGCCGACTGGCGGAACAGCCGGGAACCCTTTGACCTGTTCCGCCTCAAGGGGCTGGTGAGCCGCATCGGGGCCCTGGTGCCGGCCGACCTGGAATTCGCCCGCGGAACCCACCCCGCCCTCCACCCCGCCCGCCAGTTCGAGGTGTCCCTGGGCCATCGGCGGCTCGGCGTGGTCGGCCAGATCCATCCCCAGTTCAGGACCCACAAGAAGATCCCCGAGGACTGGTTCGTGGCCGAACTCGACCTGACCGCCCGGCGCCTCATGCAGTCGATCCCGGAGTTCCCCGCCATCCGGCGGGACCTGGCCATCCTCCTGCCGAAATCCGCCTCCTATCAGGCCGTCCGCCAGATCGTCCTGGAGGCGGGCGGCGAGATCCTTGAAAAGTGCACCCTCTTTGATATATACGAAGGAAAGGGGATCGAGCCCGACCGGCGGTCCCTCGCCCTGGGGCTGTCCTTCCGCGCGAAAGACCGCACCCTGAAGGACGAGGAGATCCAGCCCCGGATCGATGCCATGGTGGGGAAGATCGCCGAGCGCCTGCAGGGGAGATTGCGAGTCTGAGCCATGATGCTCCAGGAATTGTACCTGTACTTCGGGCAGTTGGACCATTGCTACATCCCCACCCTCATGGTCGTGTTCCTGTTCTTCGGGGGCTGGATGGCCCTCACCTGGAGCAACGCCGCCCAGGTCGGCATGAAGGACACCCCCGTCGGCAGTTGGATCCAGATCGTCATTTGCGGCGTCATCTGCTTCATCTGCGCGGTTTCCGGCTTCGGGTTCCTCTTCTTCCCCGAAAACACCGAGAACTTCCTGGACGCCATCGGGCTGTTCGGCCCGGTCAAGGGCCTCGCCGTCTACGTCCAGAAGGTGATCCTGTGGTGTTTTCGGCTGGTCCGGTGACTGTCTTCCCGCGGGGAAGCCGAAACCCGGCTTCCCCGTTTTTTTCTTCTGCCGGAGTCAATCCGGGCGGCTCCGGCTCCGTTCTCGCAGGAGAGCGACAACCCATCGACGTGGAGGAGCAAACATGTTGAGGCATCTGGTGCGGCTGGTTCTTCTGGTGTCCTGTTGTCTGGGGTGGCTGGCGGGCCCGGTCCTGGCCGACGGCATGATCATCCCCTTCGAACCGGGTGACCCTGTCCGGCCCCGGGTCATCTTCCGCCCCCCGGAACCCGACCAGAGTTTCACCGTGCCGCTGTCGGTGACCCGGCACCGCGTGACCGTCGACATCAAGGACGTGGCCGCCTCGACCAAGGTCGATCAGGCGTTCTACAACCACCTGAACCGCACCATCGAGGGGCTCTACATCTTCCCCCTGCCGGTGGGGGCCTCCATCAGCGGCTTCGCCATGGACATCGAAGGCCGCATGACCAAGGGGGAACTGCTCGACGCCGACAAGGCGCGCAATATCTACGAAGACATCGTCCGCCAGATGCGTGACCCCGGCCTGCTCGAGTTCATGGGCACCGGCCTGTTCAAGACCCGCATCTACCCGATCGAAGGCCTGAAAGAAAAGCAGGTCAAGATCGAGTATCAGGAAGCCCTCAAGACCGAAGGGAACCTGATCCGCTACGTCTACCCCCTGAACATCGAGCGGTTCTCGCAGGAACCGATGAAGGACGTCTCCCTCGAGATCAAGATCTCCTCGAAGACCCCCATCACCACCATCTATTCCCCGACCCATTCGGTCTCCATCAAGAAGCACGGCGACAACGAGGCCACCATCGGCTTCGAGGCCGACTCGGTCCGCCCCGACAAGGATTTCGTCCTGTACTACGCGGTGTCGCAGAAAGACCTGTCGATGTCCCTGCTCGCCCACCGTCCCGACCCCTCCGAGGACGGCACCTTCATGCTGATGCTGTCGCCGCGCTCGGAACTGCAGATGAAGCAGGCCCCCGCCATCGACGTGGCCCTGGTCATGGACACCTCCGGCAGTATGGCCGGCCCCAAGATGGACCAGGCCCGCAAGTCGCTGGAATACTGCGTCAACGCCCTCCAGAAGGGGAACCGCTTCTTCCTCGAATCGTTCGCCACCGAGGTTGATTCATACAAGACCGAACTGGTCGAGATGGATGACCAGGTGCGGGTCGGCGCCCTCGAATACGTGAAGCGCCTCGAACCGGTCGGCGGCACCAACATCTCCGAGGCCCTTCTGCGCGCGATCGAAGCGCTGAAGAAGAAGGGCGGCGACCGCCCCGCCTTCGTCATCTTCATCACCGACGGCAAGCCGACGGCCGGCCTGACCGAACCCGAGGAGATCCTGCGCGAGGTGAAGAAGGCCAACGACGGCAAGATCCGCATCTTCAGCTTCGGGGTCGGCGACCAGCTCAACGCCGCCCTGCTCGACCAGCTGGCCGACCAGAACGGCGGCACTTCCGACTACGTCGGTGAGACCGAGGACATCGAGGCCAAGGTCTCCACCCTGTTCAGCAAGCTCACCCACCCCGTGATGACCGATCCCAGCCTCGAGATCCGCAACGTCGAGGTTTCCCAGATCTACCCCCAGCGCGTGCCCGACATCTTCAAGGGCTCCAATCTGATGATCACCGGCCGCTACCGCAAGCCCGGCGACGCCCTCATCTCCCTCTCGGGAACCATCGACGGCCAGCCGGTCAAGCTCGACTACGAGGCAACCTTCCCCGAACGCGAAACCGAAAACGGCTTCGTCGCCCGCATCTGGGCCACCCGCAAGATCGGCTTCCTCCTCGAACAGATCCGCAAGTCCGGCGCCGACCAGGAACTGAAAGACGAGATCGTCATGCTCGCCAAGCGGTACGGCATCCTGACCCCCTATACCTCCTTCCTCGTCCTCGAAGACAAGGAGATCAGCCGCGGCCCGAACCTGCGCCGCGCCATGATGCCCGAAGAGTCGCTCGGCGCGCCCCCCAGCCCGGCCTT
>CAZKPI010000153.1:0-9375 GCA_964554555.1 uncultured bacterium | reverse complement strand
CGGAGACTCTGGCTCGAGCACAGGAACCGGGGACTCCAGCACCAGCACAGGAACCGGCGATTCCACCACCAGCACAGGAACCGGAGACTCTGGCTCGAGCACAGGAACCGGGGACTCCAGCACCAGCACAGGAACCTCGGGCGGCGACACGGGTACAGCCAGCCCCGAACCGGAACCCCCGCCCGCGGCGGAACCCGAACCCGCCCCGGCGCCGGAGCCGGAACCCCCGCCTGCCGCAGAACCCGAACCGCCACCGGCTCCGGAGCCAGAACCGGCACCCCCGCCGGAACCCAGCGGCGGTGGTGATGCCGGAGGCGGCGGCTCCAGCGGCGGCGACTCCGGCGGCGGCAGTGACGCCGCCGCGGGAACAAGCGAGTAGGCCATGACATTCCCCCGCCGCTTTTCGCCCCGCTTCCGGCCTTCACGCGCCTTTTCCCTTCTTGAAATCCTGATCGCCGTTTCGATTCTGGTCGGGGCCGCTCTCGCGCTGGTCGTCACCCTCCGGGGGGGCGGCACCACCACCGAAGCGTTCAGCGCCGAACATTTCACAGCCATGTTCCTGGCCCAGAAGGTCATGGAGGACATCAACGACCGGGTGGCGGTCAACCCGCATTACTTCACCACCCTGGTGCATGCCGCCTCCGGCGAGGCCCTTCCCGTCGTCGATGGCAAAAGCCCTTTCTTCCGGCTCCTCGAAAACACCGAGAACTTCGGCCAACTCGTGGCTGGCGAGGACGACCCCATCGTCAAGAAGTCCGGCCAGCTGTACGAACAGCTGAAGAATTTCACCTGCAAGGTGGATTCAGCCTTCAAGGCCGACCCCCTGAACCCCGGCCAGTCCTATCCGAACCTGCTCAACATCACAGTCACCATCGGCTGGAAGGAGAAGGACGGCCGTCAGCAGACCTACCGCCTGTCCCAGCTGATCCACGGGATGAATGACGACTCCCTGAAGAAACTGCAGACGGAAGTCGCCCAGCCATTTTCGGAGGAGATCAGCGTCAAGGCCCTGTTCCAGTTCCTCGACCCCACGAAAAAGCCGCAAGTATTCGACATGGCCGCCTTCACCGCCTTCAACCAGGGCGGGGACCCGGAGGTCCTCCGGCCCCTGGGGGCCATCCTCGCCGGCCTGATGATGTGCGAGAGCACCCACGCCGAATATGACGCGGTGATTGGCACCGCCAAGAAGAAGCTGAAGGCCCTGGGGCCGGGGGCCAAGGCTTCGGTCGTCGCCAAATGGCGGGAGCATCTGGCCCATCTCCGGGAGCAGAAGGCGGCCACCCTCTTCTACGTCTTCGCCCGCCTCGCCGACGACATCCGGAAACTCGCCGGCATCCGGCCCCCGGTCGGCGAAGCCCGGCTGGGCAAGAAGCTGTATGCCATCCGGCTGAAACTGGTGGGGGTGCCGGTCCTCCTGCTCAACCACCTGATGAAGATCTCGCTGGGGTTTGCCACGGCCGAGGCCACCTACCGCGAGATCCTCATCCCGCCGCATCCCGGGGTCTCCCCCAATCGCCGCATCTCGATGACCCACCACTGGATGGACCTGCGAAAACTCGGCATCCTCATGGCCGACGCCTGGAAACTGGACACCACGGCGCGCCTGGCCGAGCATCAGAAGCTTCTGCAGAACCTCATCACCGCCTTCGAAGGACGGCAACCCGGGTTCGTCGAGTATCTCCGGTACGAAAAGGAACTGGCCCGCACCCTTCCCAACATGAAGAAGGAGCTGGCCGGCCTGGCCGACCACATCGGCCGGTCGCTCGGGGTCAACGACGACCTCACGAAGATCCAAAACAAGTTCTACTGACTTCCTTCCCCGAAGCCGGCCCTTGATCAGGCGGCGCCTGGTCCGAGCCGCCAGCGCCGCCATGGCGGTTTTCCCGCCTCCCTCTGCCGGCCGCTCCGCATCCCCTCCCTCGGCGGCACGGTACAGCTGGACCAGAAAACGGGGTCCAGGGGCCGGTGGCCGTGGCGAGGCGGCTGGGAAGAGCGGAGCTCGTCCCGCTCTGGATGGGTTTCTTAGGTTCGGTTGGCCCTGCCGGCACCAAATCCGGTTGAGTACCAGGCGCCTCCTCCGTAGAATTGGGATGTCCATATCCACGAGGAGAACCCATGAAACGGATGTCATTGGTGGTCGTGCTCGTCCTGGCCGGCGCCGGAGCCGCGCTGGCCGGGGCGCCCAGTATCTTCGAGCTGACGCGGGCGGCGGAGCAGGGCGACCCCTGCGCCCAGTATCAACTGGCCACGCGCCTGTTCTTCGGAGACGGCTGTGACAAGGATCACGCCGCGGCCTGCCAGTGGTACCGGCGGGCGGTCATGAACCTGCGGTCCCGGTATACCCTCCAGCCCCGCCGGCCGGGCCGTGAGAACCTCGCCGTCCTCCGCGAAGGGGCGGCCTACGGGGACACCGAAGCCCAGTTCCATCTCGCCTCGAAGTATCACTACGGCAACGGCGTGCCGCAGAACTACACGACCGCCGCCACCTGGTACCGACGGGCCGCCCTGGCCCTGGAGGCCGCCCCCTGGACCTCCCCGCAGGGGAGCCCCGCCGCCGGGCCGGGCGACCCTGCCTGGCGGCCGCGTGATGAGGACCGGTATCCGTTCCGTTGCCGGACCTGGTATCCCTGGGCCTGGCCCTCCCAGACCGGATGGTATGGCGGATACCGCTGGTATCCATGGTACCGGCTGGGCACCCGCGACTTCACGGGATACGACCTGCCCGCCTTGATCAAGGCGGCCGACGGCGGCCTCCTGGATGCCCAGTATCAGCTCGGCCTCCGCTACTTCCACGGGAACGGCGCCCCGCGCGATCCGGAAAAAGCCGCCCGGGCCTTCCACCGGGCCGCCATCCGCCTCGTCGCCGGCGCTTTTTCCGACACCGCCCCCCTGCCTCCCGCCCGGCCGGTTCCCGCCGAGGTGCGCGACAAGGCACGCCGGGCCGACATCCCCGCCCTGTTCCAGACCGGCACGCGCTATTTCGCCGGCAACCAGGTCAAGCAGGACTTCCAGCGCGCCGCCGAGTGCTTCAAGGAGGTCATCGAGGCCTGCGCCGACCTGACCTGGCCCCCCTTCCAGGGCCGCGACCTGCCGCCCGCCTCAGCGACGGCCATTCCCCTCCTGCAGAGGGCCGCTGAAGGCAACGACCCGGCCGCCCTGCTCGAACTGGGTCACCGCCATTTCTTCGGCGAAGGCGCCCCCCGCGACTACGCCAAGGCCGCCCGCTGGTACCGCCAGGTCGCTGAACATGCCGGATATCCCTGGCGCGACCGCAGTCGCGGGGCCCGTTCCCACGCCATGTCCCTGGCCGACCTGCAGGCCCGCGCCGGCGAGGGGGATCCCGAAGCCTGTTTCCAGCTGGGTGACCGGTATTTCTTCGGGACATCCGCCCCCCAAAACATGCCTGAGGCCGCGCGCTGGTACCGGCAGGCCATCCTCCTGACCGGGCCGGCATTTCCGATGCCGCCCGCCCCCGCCGCCGGCCAGCCGGCCCCGGCCGCCGCCATGGTCGTTCCCGGCCTCGCTGTACCGGCCGACCCCCGGCTGACCGAGGCCGACGTCCGCGCCATGCGCGAACTCGACCAGCCCCCGCCGTGGTGGCCGCCTTCCCGCTACGGACTCGACAACGCCGACCCCCGCGACCTCGAGCACCTGGCCCGGGCGGGGGGCTGGGCCGAGCCTTTTCCCTGGTACAAATACCGCGACACCTACCGGTGGTACCGCGATTTCGAGGCCCTCCGGAAAGCGGCCGAGGGCGGGGACGCCGACGCCCAGTTCCAGCTGGGGGCGACCCACTACTTCGGCAAGGGCCTGCCCCTGAACCTGGACGAGGCCGCCCGCTGGTTCCGCCGGGCCGCCGACCAGGGCCATCCCCTCGCGCGCTACTTCCTGACCATCATCTACGAGCGTCACGAAGACCGCCAGGCCCTCACCGCCGCCGCGGCCAACGGCAGTGCCGAAGCCCAATACCAGTTGGGGAACCTCTGCCGCTACGGATCCGGGACCGCCGGCAACGCCGCCGAGGCCGCCCGCTGGTATGAGAAGGCCGCCGTCCAGGGCCATTCGCTGGCCCAGTATGCGCTCGGCCTCCTGGAATTCAACCGCGGCCGCCTGCCCGAAGCGGCGGCCTGGCTGAAGAAGAGCGCCGCCCAGGGCAACCCCCTGGCTCAGTACAATCTGGCTATTTTGTACTGTGAAGGAAAAGGTGTTGCCAAGAACCGGGCGGAGGCCGGGCTCCTGTTCCGGCGCGTGGCCGAGAAGGGCGGGGTGCTGGCCCAGGGCATGCTCGCCTTCCTGGCCGCCGGGGAGCGCGGCGGGGAAGGCCCGGCCGCGGCCCAGACCTGGTTCAGCCGGTCCGTCCTCGACCGCCTGGCCGACCCCCGTCTCGATCTCGCCATCGTCCACGACGAGGGGCTCGGATTTGCCGATTACACCCGGAAAGCCTACGCCTGGCTCCTGCTGGTGACGGCCGGCGGCCCCTCCCCCTGGCTGGCCGACTATCAACCCGTCCTGCAGAAGCTCGAGGCCCGGCTGTCCACCGGCGAGATCGAACAGGCCAAAACCCTCGCCGACAGCTTGCGGGGAACGATGACCGCCGCCGCCGGCCCCGGTCCTGCCGAGGCCATGCCGGCCACCGCCGGGGTCACCCCGCCCGCGCCGCCCGCTCCGCCCGCGCCGCCCGCGGCCGCGGCTTCCCGGTAGCTCCCCGGGGGGGATCCTCCCCCCGGGGGAACCGTTCCCCCCTTCCGTCGACCTATGATGGGCTCCGGTCTGGCCAAGGTCACCCGCCAGGAGCCGCCTCCCGGATCCAGATCCGCCCCCTCCGCGGCCTGTCCCGTTCTGCCCTTGTCCCGGCAGGGTTCGCTGGTTTTTACCAACGTTTTACCAACGTTTTACTCCCGGTTCACCACTCGACGGGCCGCCCCGGATATCGTTGGGTCAGGAAACGACCGCACCGCAAAAGGAGGAACTGCCCATGAACACCCTGACCCACTGCACCGTCGTCCTGGCCCTTCTGCTCGCCTCCGCCCTGACCGCCTGGGCCGGCGGCCCCCAGGTGAGACTTGAGGTGGCCTTCGGCAAGCCTCTGCTCTACTCCCCCAGCCCCGAACGCCTGAACTACCTGAAGATCGGCATGACCGGCTTCCCCATGGCCGACGCCCGCGAGCGCACCCCGGTCAACCTGGCCATCGTCCTCGACCGCTCGGGGTCGATGCAGGGCGAGAAGCTCCGGCACGCCAAACAGGCCGCCATCGCCGCCATCGACCGACTCAACCGCGAAGACATCGTCGCCGTGGTCGCCTACGACAGTGACGTGCGGGTGCTGGTGCCCGCCACCAAGGTCACCGACAAGCGCGCCATCTTCCGGGCCATCGAGGAACTCGAGGCGGGGTCCAACACCGCCCTGTTCGCCGGAGTCAGCAAAGGGGCCCAGGAGGTGCGGAAGTTCTTCGACCACCGCCGGGTCAACCGCATCATCCTGCTCTCCGACGGCCTCGCCAACGAGGGCCCCAGCTCCCCCGAGGAACTGGGCGACCTCGGCGCCTCCCTCGGCCGGGAAGGCATTTCCGTGACCACCTTCGGCCTGGGCCTTGACTACAACGAGGATTTGATGACCCAGCTGGCCCAGCGCAGTGAGGGGAACCATGCCTTCATCGAGACCCCGCGCGAACTGGCCCGGGTCTTCGACCTCGAGTTCGGCGACGTGCTCAGCGTGGTGGCCCAGGAACTGCAGGTCACCGTCACCTGCCGCCACCTGACCCCCATCCGGGCCCTGGGGCGCCCCGCCGTCATCCGCGGCCAGACCATCGAGGCCGATCTCCACCAGCTCTACGCCAACCAGGAGAAGTTCATCCTGGTCGAGGTCGAGACCCCGGCCGCCGGCCTGCCCGAACAAAAGCCTCTGGTCGAGGTCACCGTGAAATACCGCAACATGGTGACGAAGGCGGAGGACACCCTGACCGCCGCCGTCGAGGTCGGCTTCAGCAGTGACAGCCAGGAGGTCGCAGGCCGCGAAAACCGCGAGGTCATGGTCGCGGCGATCAACCTGCTGGCCAACGAGCAGTACAAGGTCGCCACCCGCCTGCGCGACGAGGGGAAGGTCGAACAGGCCAGGCAGGCCCTCGAGGAGAACCGCCGGATCCTGCTCAAGGGTTCCCTCGACTACCAGTCCGACAAGCTGGAGAAGATGGCCGTCCAGAACGAAATGGACGCCAACAACCTGGACGACGCCAACTGGAACAAGACCCGCAAGGGCATGCGGATGCACCAGCAGAGCATCGACATGCAGCAGGCCTGGTAGGACCCCCGTGACGGGGCCGGGATCCCGGTGGATACCCGGCCCCGTTCGCGGTATCGTGGGGAAAGAGGGAGGAGGGCGGATGCGCACCCGGATTGCGGCGGTCCTGGTCCTGCTCGTGGTGGTCCCCCTCGGGCTCCTGGCCTGGCTGGGAGTCCGGGCGGCCGAGGCCGACCGCGGGCGGATCGCCCGCACCTTTGACGACCTGCTGTCCAGCAAGCTCGGGGAAACCGACGCCCTGGTGGGCCGCCTCCTCGACGAGCGCCTCCGCGTCCTGCGTGCCGCCTTCGAGGAAGCCCCGACCGACGCGGCCGCCCTCGACCGGCGGTCCCGGACCCATCCCTGGCTGGGGCAGTGCTTCCTCCAGGCGGCCGACGGCAAAGTGCTCTTCCCGGCCCTCGACGGCGGCCTGACTCCCGACGAACGCGCCTTCCTCGACCGGTTCGCCCCCGTCTTCGACGGCAAGATACTGCTGGTGGCCCCCCGCGACGCGCCCGTGCCGCAGGTGCCGGCGATTCCGGCCCCTTCCCCGTCGCCGGCCCGGCCCGTCTCCGCCCCGCCTGGACAGATGCGTCACCCGGCGGCCAAACCCGCTCCAGCCGCGTCGTGGACCCGACCGGCCTCTGCCCCGCCTGGACAGGCGCGCCCGCCGGACGAAGACCCCGCGTCCGGGTTCCCGGCTTCCCCCCCGGCCCCGGGCCGGCCCGGGCCTGATGTTCTGACCGCGGCCCCCGAGGCGGGCTGGTTCCCCTGGTTCTCGGGGAACGACCTGCGCCTGCTGTTCTGGCTGCGCCGCCCCGACGGCTGTGTGACCGGCGCCGAGGTGTCGCGCCCCCGCCTGCTGGCCGACCTGATCGGCGCCATCCCTGAACCCTCCCCCGCCGACCCCGTCCTGGGGAAGGGCGCCGTCCTGCTCACCGACAGCGCCCAGCGCGTGCTGTTCCGCTGGGGGGCCTTCCAGCCCCCGCCCGGCCAGCCGCCCCGCCTGCGGCTCGCCCTGCACGGCCCGCTGTCGAGCTGGGCCCTCCAGTTCCATGCCTCTCCGGCCCTGGAAGCCGAGTTCCGGCACGCGGCCTCCGATTTCCCCCTGCTGGCCGGACTGCTGGCCGTCGGCCTCGTCCTGGCCGGGCTGGCCGTCTTCCTCTACCGCGAGAACCTGCGGGAACTCCGCGAAGCCGGCCAGCGCGTCTCGTTCGTCAACCAGGTCTCCCACGAACTGAAGACTCCGCTGACCAACATCCGCCTGCACGCGGAACTGCTTGAACAGAACCTCGCCGAGGACGACGACGCCGGCCGCCGGCGCCTCGCCGTGATCATCTCCGAAAGCCAGCGGCTCGGCCGCCTGATCAACAACGTTCTCACCTTCTCCCGCCACCAGCGCGACCGCCTCGCGCTCAAGCCGGCCCCCGCCGTTCCCGACGATCTGGTGCGGGGGGTGCTCGAACGCTTCTCCCCCTTCCTCGCCGGCCGCCAGATCGCCCTGGAAACCTCACTGCAGGCCGGCCGCACCGTGGCTGTCGACGGCGACGCGCTCGAGCAGATCCTCAACAACCTCCTCAGCAACGTCGAGAAATACGCCGCGGCGGGCGGGCAGGCCCTGGTGGCCACCCGGCAGGCGGGGGACACCACCTGGGTGCTGGTGCGCGACGCCGGCCCGGGCATCCCGGCCGGCCAGGCCGGGTTCGTCTTCGAACCGTTCGCCCGTCTGCACGACTCCCTCACCGAGGGCGTCGCGGGGGCCGGCATCGGTCTCACCATCAGCCGGGAACTGGCCCGCCGCCACGGCGGAGACCTCCGGCTGGTCGAGCGCCAGGAGGACCTGGACGGGGTCCCCGCCGCCGCCGGCCTGTTCACCGGGCGGGGAGCCCTCTTCCTGGCCCGCCTGTCCTGTCCGTCCGCGGGAGGTGCCGCATGAAGGTGTTGATCGTCGAGGACGACCCGGTCACCCGGCAGGGGCTGGTCGAGATCCTGCGGGGCGAGGGCTACACGGTGCTGGAAGCCGGCGACGGGATCACCGGCCTGCGCCTGTTCGAGACCGGGAAACCCGAGTTCGTCTGTCTCGACATCATGATGCCGGGCCGCGACGGCTACGAGGTCTGCCGCCGGATCCGGCAGGCGGACGCCCAGGTGCCGATCGTCTTCATCAGCGCCAAGAGCGAGGAGGTCGACCGGGTGGTCGGCCTGGAACTGGGCGCCGATGATTTCATCCCCAAGCCGTTCGGGGTGCGGGAGGTGGTGGCCCGCATCCGGGCGGTCACCCGCCGCTGTCTCGCCCGGTCGGCGGCCGCGGCCGCCGCCCCCGATCCGGCCGCCGAGCCCTTTCCGTTCGGCGACCTGACCGTCCATCCCCGCGAACTGCGGGCCCGGCGCGGCGGCACGACCATCGACCTGAGTCTGCGCGAGGTGCGCCTCCTGCGCCTGTTCCACGATCACCCCGGCCAGGCCCTCGACCGCATGGCCATCTTCCGCGCCTGCTGGGACGAGGAGCACCTGCCCACCAGCCGCACGCTCGACCAGCACATCGCCCAGCTCCGCAAGCGCATCGAGCCCGATCCGCGGGAACCGCGGCTGATCACCACCGTCCACGGCGTCGGCTACCGTCATGACCCGCCGGCCTGACCCCGGCCTGGCCCCGGCCTGACCCCGGCCTGACGCCTGCCGGCACCCCCCGGCCAGGGATCAGGGCTGTAGCCTGACCGCCTCCCGGATCGCCTGCCAGGCCTGGGCCGTGAAGGGCCGCAGGCCTGGCCCTTCCCACTGCCCGACGATGCGGCAGGGGCCCGAGGCGGGGACCGCCAGGAACAGGATCACCTCGGCCCCCTTCCGCAGGCTCCCGGGGACCGGTTCGATCCGGTCGGGCCGGCACGGGGGGCAGAGGGAACAAGCCACCTGAACGGTGGGTGAGGCGGCGCCCTTGGCCGTGTCGAGGCAGGCCGCCAGAAAGACGGCGGTCGACCCGACGGGCACGGGATCGTCGAGCAGTCGGGCGTGCACCACGAGCGCGGCCTCGGCCAGGGCCTGTTCCTCTCCCATCGGCACGAGCTTGGCGCTCAGGGGCCAGCTCAGGACCGCGCCCA
>CAZKPI010000152.1:0-9399 GCA_964554555.1 uncultured bacterium | reverse complement strand
GTGCCCTGACCAACCTGGCCAATGAGCTCCTGAGTGCCGCCATCAAGAGGGATGTCGCCAAGATCGATGAGAAGATCTTCTTCGAGACCTTCAACCCACCCTTGAGGAAGGCCGATGCCAAGGCTTCGGCCCGATCAGGGAGGTGATCACCGCATGGAACGGATGACGACCGGAAAGAGACATCAGGCCTTGGTCTTCACCGCCGGTGGGCCCGCTGAAGACCTGACCGGGGAGGAACTGCTGTTTGCCCCGGAACTCCCAACCCTGGCCGCCCTCGACGCCTCTCTCCTGGCGACAACGACGGCTCTCAAAACCAGTTATCCCGGCGGAGGGTTCCAGAGGGCCCGCTGTCAAGTCAGCGTCGATGAACACCTCGCGGAGACGATCCTCACCCTGGCGCAGGCCCTCAGAAGCACTCTGGCCGCATACTACGCGTCGGTCCAGGGGTCATGCGACAGGGAAGACATCCACCAGGAAATCCAGTTCTGATCAGGGGAGCCACCAAAGCCTGATCAGCCAACCAGGCCACAGAATCACTCCCGCCGGGGAATCCTCCCTGGCGGGTTTTCCGTCTCTGGCAACGAAGGGCCCAAACCCGAAGACAACCCCTGGAATCAGCCACGTCCCCAAAATACCGTGCTCAGGTCACCCGGAAAAAGCCTGCTCACGCTCAGGAGCCCTGGTCGCGATCGGGGAAGCGAATGTTGGGAGCCATGGTCAGACCTCTGCGTAGGATACGCTCAGGATACCACATCTGACCACTTTGTACAAGTTGTACAAAGTGAAATTTCTGGATTCATGCAACAGCCTCTCATTCTCTCCTTTTTCATCACCAAACCCCGAAGCCACTCAGAAGGGTCCACCCCTCTGATTGCCCTCCTCTTTCACCACGAAACGAAGAAAGCACAAAGGTCCCACGAATCCTTTGTGAGGGGCTTCCTTCCTCCTTTGCGTGCTTCGCCTCTTGGTGGTGAGGCTCTGGGTTTTTAGCTCGATTTGGTAACCACGTCGTCGGGCTTCGCAGTCCACCGCGAGGAGAATGTGACGAGCAGGCCAACCGCCCTGCGGTTGAGAAAATGGTTCATGATGGCCATCCGATCAAGACCTTGGGGTCAGGTAGGGAATCAATTCCGGGCGCCCCTTCCTTGCGTAATCGAGGGGCAACAACTGGCGGTGGGTATCACGTACGGTCGGATCAGCGCCATGTTGAAGCAGGAGGGCTGCCACTTCGCCATATCGCTTGGTAGGAGAATCTTTGGGAAAGAACCATCCTCGGCCCTGATCGGCATCCGGATCGACAACCCCTGCCACATAATGCAGAGGAGTGTAGTCGCGATGGGTGCACCGAGCGTCGGCCCCTTGCTCCTTGAGGCTCAGAATAAGCCTGACGATCTCGATCGAACCACCACCGCACGCTCCGCACAATCCAGCCCGCAGCAAGCAGGTCGAAGAGACCGTATCGGAGTGCATCGCAAGAATGTCCTGGAACTTCCGGCTGGCTCCATCATAGGCGGCCCAGAATGCTTCTCGCTCAGGAGAATCATGGCTGGTACTTTCCCCCCGGGGAACAAACCCGTGGGTACGAATATGATCGAAGATGATCCAGATCAGGAAAAATAGGAAAACATAGATCATTCCCATATTCTGGCTCCTTGCCGCAGGGTGAGGCCCTCGCCCATGATTTTAGCACATGGGGCTGTTGCGTCAATCAATAACCCGCAGATCGAAACACAATTGAGGCTGTTGCATGAATCAAGAATCCGAAGTTCGGTACAGAATTGGTGCTGAGTTGATGCTATTTTGCGGTGGCACCGCATGTGAAAACCGGTCGTTTTCGACATTCATGCAACAGGCTCAATACCCTGGAAATCTGGGATCGATTCCGTTTCTGGAAAGGGGAAGTCACCGCTCGTATCGGAGATCGATGGCCTCCGCCACCCGGCGGGTCCCCTGGCCGTCGATCAGGGCATGCTGGCGCTCGATCATCTTCTCGCCCAGCCCCGGTTCGGTCAACAGCCGGTGCAGGGCCTCCCGGAAAGGATCGGGGCGGAACCCCGCCTGGATGTCCAGAAGCAGCGAGGTCTGGCGCTTGCGGATGACGGCGGCCGTCTGCTTCTGGTTGGCCACCCACGCCAGGACGATGCCCGGAACCCCCAGGTAGTACAGCTCCCACAGCGTGGTGCCGCCGCCCGTGACCGCGAGGCCCGCCTGGGCCATCAGGTCGGGAAGCATCCCGGGATCGTGGCTGAGGGCGCGGTGACTGGGCGCCGTCTGGGCCCAGATCTCCAGCAGGCGGCGCGGACAGGCGGGAGAGACCGAGGCCACCACCGGCCGGTCGAGATCGGCGGGAATGGCGCGCAGGACCTGCCGCATCAGATCGGCCACATCCCCCCCGCCCAGGGTCACCAGCACCGCCCCGGCTTCCCGCCAGCCGCCGGCGCGGGGCAAGGCCAGCACCTCGGGCCGGATCAGGGTGAACATCTCCCCGGTCAGAACGCAGGGGATGTTCTGGCCTTTGTACATCGCCGGAGTCACCAGGGGGTTCGGGTTGACTACCATGTCGACGGGCAGATCCCGGTTCCCCAGGTCATCGATGGCGATCACGGGAAAGCCCGCCCCGGTCAGCACCCGGAAATCCTCGCACCGGAACTCGTAGGAGTCGACCACCACCGCCTTCACCCGCCGCTCGCGGGCCACCCGCAGGGTGTCAGACCCGCGGCCGGGGTCTTCTCCCCACCCCTGGTCCACCGGAACGCGCGGCAATGCCTGGCCGGACTCATCGACCAGGGGGCCGGGTGACGGATCGACCGTGCCGTAGAAGAGGGGGTCCCAGCCGAGGCGGCGCAGTTCCAGGGCCAGGGACCGGCACCGCATGACGTGGCCCCACCCCAGGACCGGACCGCCGTCGGCCCTCAGCAGAACCCGCTTCATGCCGTCGCTCATCGGATCAGACAGAAAGCGGCCGACGCTCGTCGCCGACCGACCGCCGGACCCCCTCATACCGGTCGAACTTCGCGTTGAGGGCCGCCAGCTCGGGATGCGCATCGACCAGCCGCAACAGCTCATAGACCGACGGCAGGTGCATGGCGGGGGGAATCAGCTCGAACAGCCGCCGGAAGAACTCGTAATCCTCGGGGTGGTCGAGAGCGAACCGGCCGGCCGACCGGTCGCGCCCGAATGCCACGTTTCCCACCCGGAAGATGTCACGATTCTCGCGGATGTACAAAGTGACGTGCTCGCGGTGGGAGGGCAGGGAGGCCTCCCGGCCCACCCGCCGCAGAACGGCCAGGGGAAAGGCTTCGACATCGAACCCGATGGGCAGGGTCGGCGGGTGCAGGTTCGAGACGTAGTCGAACCCGCCCGCCTCCAGCTGGCCGGCCACCGCATCGACCAGGCCGGGATCGACCACCGGACAGTCGGCGGTGATCCGCACCACCTGCCGGCAGGGCCAGACCTCGGCCGCCGCCAGATAGCGGGACAGAACGTCGGCGGCCGGGCCCCGCGCCACGGGCACGCCGGCCGACCGGCACCAGGCGACGATCGCCTCGTCTTCGGGGAGGTCGGTGGTGGCCACCACCAGCCGGTCGACACGCGAGGCCGCCGCCGCCCGGCGACAGACATGCGCCAGGACCGGCTGACCCTGCAGGGGCAGGAGCACCTTGCCGGGCAAGCGGGTGGAACCGAGCCGGGCCTGGACAATGACCTGGGTCCCGACCTCGGCGTTCACCCCAGCACCTCGCGCACGGCCGCCGCCACGTGCTCCACCTCCCCGTCGGTCATGGCCGGAAACACGGGCAGGGTGAGGGTTTCCCGGTAATAGGCCAGGGCCTCGGGAAGATCCGCCATGACGGCCGTCCCGGCGTATTGAGGCATCATTGGCAGGGGAATGTAATGCACCTGCGTCGCCACCCCGCGTTCGAGCAGTTGCCGCATGACCCGCCCGCGCGTGGTGTCCCGGCCGGCAAAGTCGATGCGCGCCAGGGCCAGATGCCAGGCATGGCCAACCCCTGGGCCCTCACCCAGCAGGCGACAGCCGGGCAGACCGGCCAGTTCCCGCCGGTAGCGGGCCATGATCTCCCGGCGCCGCTCGAGAAAACCCGGCAGGCGGGCCAGCTGGGCCAGCCCCAGAGCGCATTGCAGGTCGGACAACCGGTAGTTGAACCCCAGCGCCTGCGCTTCGTAATACCAGGGGTTCGGCTGGCCGTCGCGGTCGCGGCTTTCCTCGGGAAAAACGAACTCCTCCGGCCGCCGGGTGATGCCATGGGACCGCAGGGAGCGGACCCGTTCGGCCAGGCGCGGCTGGTGGGTGGTGACCATCCCCCCCTCGCCCGTGGTGATGTGCTTGACCGGATGGAAGCTGAACACCGTCAGGTCGGGAACCGGCCATTCGCCCACCTTCCAGAGACGACCGCCGGCTTCCGGCCGGCTGGCTGTCGGCGGGGTTTCCTCCCTGGCGGCCCGGGGTGCCGGGTTCGCGCCCGGCAGGGGGGCCGTCCAGGTGGCCCCCAGGGCGTGGCAGGCATCCTCGATCCAGACCAGGCCGTAGGCCTCCTTCAGCCGGCCGAACCCCGCCTGGTCGCAGGGGTGTCCCGCCAGGTCGACCGTCACGACGGCCTTGTACGGCCGGCCGGCCCGCCGCGCCTCGGCCAAAGCCGCTTCCGCCGCCGCCGCCGACAGGGTGGCGTGTTCCCCTTCGACGTCGGCGAATCCCACCTCGGCCCCGACAAAGCGGGCCGCGTTGGCGGTCGCCACGAAGGTGACGGGGGCCACCAGCACCCGGTCCCCGGGGCCCAGCCCGGCGGCCAGGGCGGCCAGGTGGAGGGCGGCGGTGCCGCTCGAGCAGGCCACCGCGCAGGGGGCCCCCACCGCCGCGCCGAATGCCTGCTCGAACCGGTCGACCGCGGGGCCCTGGGTCAGGAAGTCGGACCGCAGGACAGCCACCACCGCCTCGATCTCGGCTTCCGAGATCGACTGGCGGCCGTAAGGAATGGGCTTCACAGGAGGCCTTCCTTCGCCAGCAGGCGGCGGAGTTCCGTCACCCCGAGCCGCCGGGGATTGGTCTCGCTCGAATAGGTGAACCCCTCGGGCACCGCCACGGCCCCCTTCACCGGCTTGACCGGCCAGAAGGCAAACTCCGGCATCTTGATGTAGCGGTCGCGGGTCTCCACCAGCTGGCGGGAATCATCCCCCGCGATCATCACCTCGTGCAGTTTCTCACCAGGCCGGATGCCGATGATCCGCATCTTCGCCCGCGGCGCCACCGCCCTGGCCAGGTCGACGATCTTCATGCTCGGGATCTTGGGAATGAACAACTCGCCCCCCTGCATGTCGCGGAAGGCCCCGATCACGAACCGCACCGCCTGCGGCAGGGTCACCCAGAACCGGGTCATCCGCTCGTCGGTGATCGGCACCTCGCCCGCCGCCGCCCCTTCCCGGAACAACGGGATCACACTGCCGCGACTGCCCATGACGTTGCCGTAGCGGACCACCGCGAACCGCGTGCGGGTGGCCCCGGCGTAGGCGTTGGCGGCGATGAACAGTTTGTCGGAACACAGCTTGGTGGCACCGTACAGGTTGACGGGATTGCAGGCCTTGTCGGTGCTCAACGCCACCACCCGGCCGACCTGGCAGTCAAGGGCCGCGTTGATCACATTCTCGGCACCGAGAACATTGGTCTGGACCGCCTCGAAGGGGTTGTATTCGGCGGCCGGCACCTGCTTGAGGGCGGCCGCGTGGATGACGAAATCGACCCCGGCGAACGCCCGGTGCAGACGCACAGGATCACGGACATCGCCAATGAAGAACCGCAGACGCTCGTCGGCGAACCGCCGGGCCATCTGGTACTGTTTGAACTCGTCCCGGGAATAGACGATGACCTTGCGCGGCCGCAGGGTCCGCAGGGCATGCTCCACAAAAGCCGTCCCGAACGACCCCGTTCCCCCGGTGATCAGGATGGTCCTGTCTTTGAACAAGCCCTCACCCCCTGCCATTGCGGGAAGCAAGCCATGTGTCCCCGAAATTCGGGCCGGCCGGCGCTGACCGGCGGCCGGCCGCTCCCTGAGTGGTCATGGGGCCCCGTTTTTCCCCGGGTTTTTCCGGGGAATCAGGCGCGCCCGCCCATGTCGATGATGCTGTTGTCGCCGATGTTGATGCGCTGCTGCAGGCCGGTCAGGGTGACGGAATCGCCGATCAGGGAACTTTCGAGCATGACGTTGCGCAACATGGAGTTGGCGTTGACGACGCTGTCACGGATGATCGAGTCCTCGATCAGACAGCCCTCGGCGACGCTGACGTGCGGACCGATGACCGAGTGGAAGACTTTGGCGGAGGGGTCGATCGAGACGGGCGGAATGATCACGCACCCCTCGATGCAGAAATGGCTGGCGGTGGACCGCTCGAGCAGGTAGCGGTTGGTGGCCAGCAGGGTCTCGGGCTTGCCGCAGTCGAGCCACTCGTCGATCTCGGGGGCGCCCAGTTTGCGGCCGTCGGCGATCATCAGCTTGAATACGTCGGGCAGGTAGTATTCGCCCTTGACGGTCAGCTTGCGTTCGATCGCCTGGGTCAGGTAACCCATGAAGGCGTGCCCGTCCCGCATGTAGTACAGACCGACCTGGGCGAGTTTGCTGATGGGTTTGTCGGGCTTCTCGACCATGTCGGTGATGACGCCGTCCTTCATGACGTTGACGCCGAACCGCTTGTAGTCCTCGACCTCCTTGGAGTAGATCAGGCCGTCGAGCCCCTCGCACAGGCGCGGGATGCGGGTCAGGTCGGTCACGAACAGGGTGTCATTGAAGACGATCAGCAGATCGTCGCCCTTCTGCACCCGCGACGCGGTCAGCCAGATGGCGTGCGCCGGCCCGAGCAGGTCGGTCTGCTGGATGAAGGAAACCTGCTTGTCAGGAAACTTCTGCCGGAAGAAATTCTCGATGACCGACCCGTTCTCATCGACGACCAGGACGTACTCGTCGACCTTGAGCTTGCTCAGGTTGGCCATGACATGCTCGAGGACGGTCTTGCCGGCCACGCGCACCAGGGCTTTGGGCTTGGTGTGCGTGTGGGGCCGCAGGCGGGTCCCCTTGCCGGCGGTCGGCAGAATGACTTTCATGCGTTCCTCCCGATCGAATGGTATTCGAACCCGAGGCTCTTCATCTTGCCGGGGTCGTAGATGTTGCGGCCGTCGATGACCAGCGGACGCTGGAGCAGGGTCTTGATGCGGTCGAAGTCCGGCCGCCGGAACTCGTTCCACTCGGTGACCACCATCAGGGCATCGGCCTTCTCGAGGGCGTCGTAGCTCTTCTTGACGAAGGTGATCGTGTCGCCAAAGATCTTGCGCGCCTCGTCCATCGCCTCGGGATCATAGGCCCGCACGCGGGCCCCGGCCGCCAGCAGTTTCCGGATGATGACGACGGCGGGTGCCTCCCGCATGTCATCGGTGTTCGGCTTGAAGGCCAGCCCCCAGACCGCGATCGTCCGGCCCTTCAGCTGGCCGTCGAAGGCTTTCGACAGCTTCTTGACCATCACTTCCTTCTGCGCCTCGTTGACCGCCTCGACCGCCTCGAGGATGCGCAGGGGGTACTGGTGCTGGCTGGCCGTGCGGATCAGCGCCTGCACGTCCTTGGGGAAACAACTGCCGCCGTACCCCGCCCCGGGAAAGATGAACTGGTAGCCGATCCGGCTGTCGGAACCGATGCCCTTGCGGACGTTGTCGATGTTGGCGCCGACCCGCTCGCACAGGTTGGCGATGTCGTTCATGAACGAGATCTTGGTCGCCAGCATGGCATTGGCGGCATACTTGGTCATCTCGGCAGACCGCACGTCCATGATCAGGATCGGCTTCTCGGTGCGCACGAAGGGGGCGTAGAGCTCCTTCATCAGTTCGGCGGTCCGCGGGTCGTCACAGCCGACCACGACGCGGTCGGGCTTCATGAAGTCGTCGATGGCGTTGCCTTCCTTCAGAAACTCCGGGTTGCTGACCACATCGAAGGGGTGGTTCTCGCCGCGCCGCTTCAGTTCCTCCTGGATCGTCTGGCGGACCAGATCACCCGTGCCCACCGGCACGGTCGACTTGTTGACCACGATCTTGAAGCCATCCATGTGGGTGCCGATGTCCCTGGCCACCTTCAGCACGTGCTTCAGGTCGGCGGACCCGTCCTCGCCGGGAGGGGTGCCGACGGCAATGAACAGGATCAGCGCATGCCTGACCGCCTCCTCGATGCGGGTGGTGAAGACCAGCCGCTCCTCGGCGGCATTGCGCTTGACCAGCTCGTCCAGGCCGGGCTCGTAGATGGGGATCTCGCCCCTTTTCAGGCGGTCGATCTTGCCCTGGTCGGTATCGACGCAGATCACGTCGTTCCCCGACTCGGCGAAACAGGTTCCCGTTACCAGGCCGACGTACCCGGTACCAATCACTCCAATTTTCATCGTTTGCCCTCTCCTGGAAAGTTGCGGATTGCCCGAAGGAGAGTCATAATACCACTGGGAAGGGAAAAACTCCATTCCGCACCCCACCCGCGCCATGATCAAAACCCTCGATATCTATATTTTCCGGCAACTCGTCCTGCCCTTCCTGTTCGGATTCTTCATGTTCGCCACCGTCATCGCCATCGACCCCCTGATGACGGCCCTGCAAAACATCGTCAACGAGAACATCCCCATCACCGTCGTCCTGCGCTGGTTCTTTTTCCGCCTGCCCCAGGACATGGTCTTCACCTTCCCGATGTCGGTCCTGCTGACCAGCCTGCTGGTCTTCGGCCGCATGTCGAAGGACTCGGAAACCATCGCCCTGCGCGCCGGCGGCATCAACTTCTACCGCATCCTGGTGCCGGTCATCGCCTTCGCCCTGACCGTCACCTTCGTCAGTTTCCTGTTCAACGAACTGGTGGTGCCCTATTCCAACCGCCGGGCCAACGAGATCCGCCGGACCGAGATCCTGCGCCTCGTCGAGCCCGAGGCCACCGAGAACTCGATCATGCGCGCCTCCGACGGCGCCTTCGTCTACGCCCGCAAGGTCTTCGAGAACAGCGGCACGATGGAAAAGGTCCTGCTGGAATACTACGAGGATGGCCGCCTCTCCCGCCGCATCTCCGGCGCCACCGCCCGCTGGAACGGCACCTTCTGGATCCTGGAAGGGGCGGTCGACCAGCGGTATGAAAACGGCACTCTGGCCTCCCCCACGGTCGTCCCCGTCCTTCCCCTGCCGGGGGTGCGCGAGACGCCCGGGGATTTCGCCCGCCAGAGCAAAAAACCCAACGAGATGAGCTACGCCGAACTGCAGGAACGCATCGCCACCTATGAACGCACCCAGTTCATGGAAACCACCCCCCTGCGGGTCGACCTGGCCCTGAAGACCTCCCTGCCCTTCGCCAGCTTCTTCTTCGCCATCATCGGGGCGGCCTTCGG
>CAZKPI010000151.1:0-9443 GCA_964554555.1 uncultured bacterium | reverse complement strand
GGGGGGCGGGGGCGGCGGGGCCGGCGGTTGCGGGCAACGCCCGTGTTCCCTGGAATAGGGGCCCCGGAAGACCTGGATGCGGCAGTTGCGCGTGTCGAGCACATAGAGGTCGCCGTGCGGCCCGAAATGCGCCTCCCATGGACTGCTGAAACGGCCCTTCTCCGTGCCGAACCCGCCCACGATCTGCAGGATGCGCCGATCGGGGGCCAGGATCAGCACGGTATGGTGACCGGTGTCGGTGATGGCGAGCCGCCCGTCGAGTGAGTTGTGGATGCCGTTCGGGTAGCGCAGGCGGTAGAAGGGCCACTCGGTCAGCTCCTCCTTCCACTTCAGCTCCTTGTCGAAGACCAGCACGCGGCGGTTGCCGTTGTCGGCAACGTAGACCAGGTCCTTCGTCACGCAGACCCGCGAGAGGTCCTTGAACTGCCGGTAGTCGCGGCCCGACAGGTGGTGCATGTGGCCGAGCCTTCGGGCGAACTTCTTGTCGGGGCCGAAAACCTGCAGTCGGTTGCCCTGCACGCGCGGACGCTGGACGGCATCGAGGCCGAGGCCGCGGATGAACCTGGAGCGCGGCTCGACGACGTAGATGTTCTTCTCGCAGTCGACGGCCACCCCGAGCGGCTGGTGGAAGTAGCCGTCCTTCCAGCCCTCCTGGCCGAGGATGAACAGGGTCTCGCCGTCGAGCCGCACGCCCTTCAGCCGGTGGTTCTCGGTGTCGGAGACGAGCAGGGTGCCGTTGTCGAGCCAGGCCACGCCCTGGGGGTAGTGGAACCGGTCGATGGGCACCTTGTCCCAGGGCCGGAGGCGGGCCTGCCCGCCGTGGTACGGCCGCCCCGAGGAGAAACGCGGGGGCCTGATCCCGTCGGCGTGGTCGGGTTCGCGGTAGCGGTCGGGCCAGTCGGCCGGCTCGAGGCTTCCCTCGTAGGGCCAGATACCGCCCAGCACGATCTCGACGGTGAAGGAGGGAATGCCGATCCTCCCGGGAAGCGGTTCGTCGGCGGGAGGGGCCGCCTCGCCCGGCTGGTGGAAAAACGGATGGTTGAGCGGGTCCGGCCCGTCCGCCGCGCCTCCCGCGTCCCCGGCATCGCCCCGGCCGGGGCCAGGGGTGGCGGCGGCACTGCCGCCGTGTTCGGGCTCAGGCCCTCCCGTGACGGCGGCTCCGGAGGCCGGGGCCTCCCCGAGGTCGGGGGCTTCGGGCTCGGACCAGAGCGGGGGGGCCTCGGGAGGGGCTTCCCCGGCGGTCCCGGAGGCGGCCGCCGCATCGCCGGGCTTGTCGGCTTGCCCGACCGCGGCAGGGGCTCCGGCCGGCCCCGCCCCGGCGGGACCGTTCATTCTGGATTCCGAGGCGTCTTCCTGGCCGCCGGCCCCGCCCGCGCCTTCCTGTCCCGGCGGGCCGAAGATCTCGTCGAGGTCGGGGGAGAAGAACTCGTCAAGGCTGACGGGGGGCGGGGCCGGCCTGGGCGGGGGCTTGACCGGTTCCACCGGCTTGGGCGGCTCCACGGGCACCGCCGCGGCCTTCGCCCGGTCGGGAAAGGTGACCCGCAGGACGACGACCCGGTGGTTGTCGGTGTCGCAGACGGCGAGCCGCTGTCCGTCGGGGGAGAAGGCCATCGCCTTGGGGTTGGCGAACCGCCCGGGGGCGTGTCCGCTACTGCCGAACGAGGTCAGGTAGTGGAAGTAGACCGGCTGGGTGGCGACGGGCGGAGGGATCTCGTGGGCCCCGGCCGCGACGGCCAGGAGCAGGAAAACCCAGCCCAGGGGAAGGGACGCCCGCCCGCGGCAGACCCGCCGCAGGCGGGCGGACCGTCGGCAACCCGGCATGGCGGCCCCGGTTCAGGAAGCCGGGGCGACGATCCCGATCCCGTCGATGCCGCCGTGCATCAGGCCGGTTCGCCGCAGTCGGGACAGCCCTTCCAGCCCGCTTCCATGGCGCGGCCGCACTTGCGGCAGGCGGCTTTCAGGTGGCCGAGGCAGAACGGGCAGAAGGTGAAGTTGATGCCGACTTTCTTGCCGCAGTGCCGGCAGGCCTGCTGGTTCTCGGGACGGAGATGGGCGGGGACGGAGGGCTTGTCGGCCCCCGCGTCCTTCTCGCCGATCTGGCTGATGGCCAGCAGGGCGGCGGTGCGCACCTCCTCGGCCGCGTCGTTGAGCAGGGCCATCAGCGGCGCCAGGGCACGCTTGTCGGCGAGGGTGCCGAGGGCCTGGCAGGCGGCGGCACGCACCGAGGCCTGGGTGTCGTGCAGGCACTCGAGCAGTTGCGGGAAGACGCGGGGCTCGTTCGACTGGCCAAGCAGTTTGACCGACCAGTAGCGGGCGTCGACGTTGGGGGCGCTGATCGAAGCCAGCAGTTCGTCGGACACGCCCAGGCCCTGTTCCCAGATGCAGTCGGCGGCCGTCTTGCGCACGATCCAGGACTTGTGGGCGAGGTAGCCGACCAGCACCTTCTGCGCCTCGCGGCTCTCGATCATGGCGATGGCGCGCAGGGCCTCGAGCTTGCTCTCCTCGGGGTCGTGCTCGATGATGGCCGAAAAGGTGGGCAGAAGAGCCACGTCGCGCCGCTCGGCGGCGAGCTGGATGACCCAGAACTTCGCCTCGGCGGAGGCGGTGCGGAGGGCATCGTCGATGGCCTGCGGGGCGAGGTGGTGCACCCGTTGGAGGCTGTCGAAGGCGGCTTTCCGCAGGGGCCAGTTCTTTTCCTCGAGGATCCGCAGGAGGGGAACCACGATGCGCGGGTCCTTGGTGTTGGCGGCGGCCCGCACCGCGGCCAGGCGCACCTTGCGGTTGGCGTGCGAGAAGGCCTTGATCAGGTAGGGGGTGGCCTCGCCGCCCATCAGGCTGAGGGTCTGCACCATCCAGTAATCGACGTCGTCCTCGTTCTTCGGGATCAGCTCGAGGAACCGGGCCAGGGCCCCATCGCCGAGGGCGGCGATGACCTGCGAGGCGGCCTTCCGGGTGCGCCACTGGGCGCTGGTCAGGGCGGTGACCAGGTGCGGCAGGGCCGAATCGCGGTAGCCCAGAAAAGCCCGGGTCAGGTCGGCCTGCACGTCGCCGTTCTTCTCGCCGAGGGCGGAGACCAGCACCGCCAGGGCGCTTTCGGCGGGCAGTTTCTTGAGCTCGGCCAGGGCCTTCTTGCGGACCTCGGTCTTGGGGCTCACCAGGTGCTCGCGGATCCGAGACTTGTCGGGTTCTTTCATCGGTGTTCCTTTCAGGTGGCAGGCAGGGGCGGAACCGGGGGACCGGCCCCGGCCGGCGGCGCGGGGCGGGGCGGGCCGTCCCGCGTGTCAGTAGGACATCGGCATCAGAACGTAGAGGAACCGGCCCTCGGCCCGGGTGGTCTTCAGCACCCCGGGATAGCTGGGGGTGGTCATCTCCATGACGGCATCCTCCTCGTCGAGCACGTTCAAAAAATCGCTGAGGTAGGCGCCGTTGAAGGCGATCTGGATGGGGTCACCCTCGAGCCGCACGGGCACGAACGACTCAGAGAGACCCTCCTCGCGCGACTCGGCCCAGACCTTCATCTCGTTGGGCCCGATGTCGAGCCGGATCATCGAGGAGCTGTGGCGGGCGATGGGGGTGACCGTCTTGATGGCCTGGGCGAACTCCTTGCGGCGCACGGTCAGGCGGCGGCTGTGCTCCTTGGGCAGAACGCGGTTGTAGTCGGGGAACTTGCCGTCGATCAGACGCGACAACAGCTGGAATTTCGGAGTGGTGAAGACCAGCTGTTTGTGGTACAGGCCGATGTTGATCTTCTCGCTTTCCTCGAGCAGTTTCATCAGCTCGGGAACGGTGCGGGCAGGCAGGAGGAAGGTGGCGTTGAACTCGGCCGGGTAGCTGGCCTTGGGAATGGTGGTGACTGCCAGCCGCTTGCTGTCGGTGGCGACCATGACGATCTCGCCGGTGCCGCCGAAATTCAGGCAGATACTGCGCTGGCTGGGGTTGGCCTCCTCGGTGCCCATCGCGATGGAGACCTCCTTCAGCCCCTTCTTCAACACGGCGGTGTCCATGTCAAAGCGTGGGAAGGTCTCGCCCTCGAGGGACGGAATGGGCGGGTAGTCCTCGATGCCCTGGATCTGCAGGTTGAAACTACTGCGCCCCGACTTCACCTGCACGACAGAGGCGGCGGCCACCCCCTCGACGGGTTCGGGCACATCGAAGGAGATCGTCTCCTTGTCGGCGCCAGCCGCGATGCCGTTGACCACCTCATGCACGAGCTTGGCCGGGATGGTGAAATGCCCCTCCCGATCGACGGTGGCCTGCAGACGCGAGATCACCATGATCTCCATGTCGGTGCCGACCAGCTGAACCTCGCCGCCGCGCGCGGTCACCAGCAGGTTGGCGAGGATGGGGCGGATGCCCTTGCCGGCCACCGCCCGCGAGACGACGCCCAGGGTGTCGGCCAGACGGCCGAGGTCGAGCGTGAATTTCATTTCCCTGCCTCCTTCTTGACCGACAGGCGGACCTTGATGCCGTTGATGTTCCATTCCTCGCCGGCCTGGGGATCGGTGAGGGGATGGAGTTCCCTGGCCAGTGTCTCCTGCTGGATGTAGGCGCCGTGCGCCGCGAGGGTTTCGTCGATGTCGGCCTGCCGCGCCGCGTCCACGACCCGGTAGCCAAGCGAGATGCGGTCGGCGATCTCGAGGCCGCCTTCCTTGCGCATGTGCTGGATCTTGTTGACCAGCTCGCGGGCCAGGCCCTCGAGCTGGAGGGGCCGGGTCAGCACCTTGTCGAGGGCGACGGTCAGGCCGCCCTCGCTCTGGACCACGAAGTCTCCCGAGGCCTGCGAGGTCACCTCGACTTCGGCGGGGGTCAGCACGACCTCGGTGCCGTCAACGGTGAAGGTGTATTTCCCGCTGGCGATGGCCCGCTGGATGACGTTGCCGTCGACCCCCTCGAGGTGGGCCTTGATCTTCGGAATCAGCCCCTTATAGGGCCCCTTCCCGATGGCGCGGAAGTTCGGCTTCACCACGAAGGTGGTCAGGCTCGAGGCATCGGCGATCGGTTCGACCGCCTTGACGTTCAGCTCGTCCATGATCAGGTCGCGCATGGCCTCGAGGGTGCGGCGCTCGGTCTCGTTCTGCACCAGGATCTTCATGACCGCCAGCGGCTGGCGCACCTTCAGATTGGCTTCACTGCGGCCGGCGCGGCCCAGGGCGACGGCACGCGCGACGAAGGCCATCCGCTTCTCGAGGTCGACGTCGAGCACCGCCTCGTCGGCGACCGGGTAGTCGCAGAGATGGACACTGCGCGGAGCTTTGGCATCGATACGATGGACGAGGTTGCGGTGGATCTCCTCGGCGATGAACGGGGTGAACGGCGCGGTCAGCTTCGCCAGCCCGGTCAGCACCTCATACAGGGTCAGGAAGGCGGCCTTTTTGTCGGGGGTGTTGCCGCTCGTCCAGAACCGGCGGCGACTGCGCCGCACGTACCAGTTCGACAGGTCGTCGACCAGGGTTTCGAGCGCCTGGGTGGCGCGGGTGATCTCGAAGATGTCGAGGGCGGCGCGCACCTCGCCGATGGTGCGGTGGTAGCGCGACAGGATCCAGCGGTCGAGTTCGCTCCGTTCGGTGAGCGGCACCCGGTGTTCGAGCGGGTTGAACGACTCGAGGTTGGCATACAGCACGAAGAAGCTGTACACGTTCTGCAGGGTTCCCAGGTACCGGCTCTGCGCCTCGGCGATGCCTTCCTCGTAGAAGCGGCGGGTGTTCCAGGGGGCGGTGCCGGAGTACAGCGCCCAGCGCACGGCGTCGGCCCCGTATTTCTCAAACAGCGCCATGCAGTCGAGGACGTTCCCCTTCGATTTGCTCATCTTGACGCCGTTCTTGTCGCAGATGAGTCCCAGCACCACCACGTTCTTGTAGGCGGGTTCCTTGTGCAGGAAGGTGCTGGTGACGAGCAGGCTGTAGAACCAGCCGCGGGTCTGGTCGATCGCCTCGCAGATGTAGTCGGCCGGGAAGTTTTTGGCGAAGATCTCCCGGTTCTCGAAGGGGTAGTGCCATTGCGCGGTGTGCATGGCCCCTGAATCGAACCAGCAGTCGATCACCTCGGGCACACGTTTCATCGTTCCCCGGCACATCTCGCAGGTCAGCTCGAGCTGGTCGACGTAGGGCTTGTGCAGTTCGATGTCGCCGGGGCAGTTCTTCGCCCGCTTTTTCAGCTCGGCGATGCTGTCGACCAGGTGCAGGTGGCCGCAGGAACAGCGCCAGATGGGCAGGGGGGTCCCCCAGTAGCGGTCGCGGGAGATGGCCCAGTCGACCATGTTCTCGAGGAAGTTCAGGAACCGGCCCTCCTTCACGTGGGCGGGGAACCAGTTGATCTTCGCGTTGTTCTTCAGCACCTCCTCCTTGAAGGCGGTGGTGCGGATGAACCAGGAATGCCGCGCGTAGTAGAGGAGAGGGCTGTCGCACCGCCAGCAGAACGGGTAGGTGTGCTTGATGGTCGTGGCGTAGAGCAGTTTCCCCGTCTTTTTCAGATGCTCGATGATGTCGGGGTCGGCATCCTTCACGAACCGGCCCTTCCAGGGGGTGACGTTGTCGGTGAACTTCCCGGCGAGGTCGACGGGCTGCAGCACCGGCAGGTCGTTCTCCTTCCCCACCCGGTAGTCGTCCTCGCCGAAGGCGGGGGCGATGTGGACGATACCGGTGCCGTCCTCGGTGCTGACGAAATCGCCCAGGATGACGTAGTGGGCCTTCTTGTCGGCCTTCGCAAAGGTGAACAGGGGCTCGTATTCGGTGCCCTTCAGGTCGGACCCTTTGCAGGTCTCGACGATCTCGCCCCGCCCCTTCAGCACTTCCCAGCGGGCCTTGGCGAAGATCAGATACTCGCTGTCGACCTTCACTTTCACGTAGTCGACGTCGGCGCCGACGGCCAGGGCGACGTTCGACAGCAGGGTCCAGGGGGTGGTCGTCCAGACCAGGAAGCTGGTGTCCTTCCGCCCCTTCACCGGGAACCGCACGAACACCGACGGGTCTTCCGCCTCGTCGTAGCCCTGGGCCACCTCGTGCGAGCTGAGGGCGGTGCCGCACCGCGGGCAGTAGGGGACAACCTTGTGACCCTCGTAGAGCAGGCCGGCTTTCCAGAACTGGCCGAGCATCCACCAGACCGTCTCGATGTAGCCGTTGGTGCAGGTGATGTAGGGGTCGTCCATGTCGATCCAGAAGCCGCCGCGTTCCACCATGGCGCGCCATTCCTTCTCGTACTTGAACACGCTCTCGCGGCACTTCTTGATGAACTTCTCGACCCCGTAGGTCTCGATGCCCTGCTTACCTTCGATGCCGAGCTGTTTCTCGACCTCGATCTCCACCGGCAGGCCGTGGGTGTCCCAGCCCGCCTTGCGGCCGACGTGGAACCCGCACATGGTCTTGTAGCGCGGCACGATGTCCTTCATCGCCTTGGTCAGGACGTGGCCGGGATGCGGGGTGCCGTTGGCGGTCGGGGGGCCCTCGAAGAACACGAACCGGGGCCCCGCCTCGCGGATCTTCATCGACTCCCAGAAGATGCGCTCCCTGGCCCAGAAGGCCAGGATGTCGTGCTCGCGCGCGGGGGAGATCTGGGTGGTGGGCTTGTCGAACAGCATGGGAAGCAATCCTTCGTGGGTTCAGGTTGGCTGGCCGCGGGCCAGCGAGAGGTGCAGGCAGAGAATGCGGGCGGAATGCTCGAGGCTGGTTGTCCAGTGCAGGCCGTCCTCGAGGGTGGGGCCGGCGGCGAACGAGCCGTGGCCGCGCACCACGACGAGCGGGCAGGTGCGCAGGAGCGGGGTCACCACCGCCGCGACCTCCTCGGAGGCGATGGCGTTGGTCACGGCAACGACGGGGACGCCGTTCGGGAAGTAGTAGGCACCTTCCGCATCGACGGGCCGGATCAGGTCGAGCGACAGGGACAGGGCGATGACGTGGGCGGGATGGGCGTGGACGATGGCGTCGTGGGTGGTGCCGCGGTAGATGGCCCGGTGGACCGGGATCTCGCGCGAGGCACGGCGCGTTTCGGCATCGTCGCCGTCGATGACGGTCTCGACGATGTCGGCGTGGTCGAGCCGGTGCAGCATCGAGCCGGTGCGGGTGATGGCCAGCATCCGGCCCACGCGCACGCTCATGTTCCCCGAGTGGGAATTGTTGAGGCCGGCGGTGAACAGGTCGGCGCCGGTCTTCTGGAACTCGCGCAGGACGTTCATGCCGCGGGGTCGGCGGCCGGCCGCGCCTGCGGGCCGGGACGGGTGGGCAGGCCGGCCATCCGTTCGCGGATGCTCGCCCCAAGCGGCGGTTTCAGAACACCGACGTTGGTGAAGATGGCGGTGACCAGTTCGGGCGGGGTGACGTCGAAGGCGGGGTTGCAGACTGGCATCTCGATGGGCGCGGTCGGCCGGGCCCCGAAACTGCGCACCTCGTCGGGGTGGCGTTCCTCGATGACGATCTGCCGGCCGTGGCTGATCGACAGGTCGAAGGTCGAGGCGGGGGCCGCCACGTAGAACGGGATGCGGTGATAGCGGGCCAGCACGGCCAGCGGATAGGTGCCGATCTTGTTCGCCACGAAGCCGTCGGCGGTGATGCGGTCGGCGCCGACCACCACGCCCTGGACCTTGCCGGCGGCCATCAGACTGCCGGCCATGTTGTCGCAGATCAGGGTGGCGTCGATGCCTTCCTCGCGCAGTTCCCAGGCGGTCAGGCGCGACCCCTGCAGGAGGGGCCGGGTTTCATCGACGAAGACGCGGAACCGCTTCCCCTGCTCCCGGGCGGCCCGGAACACGCCCAGGGCGGTGCCGTAGCCGGCCGTGGCCAGCGCCCCGGCGTTGCAGTGGGTGATCCAGGTCTCGCCCTCCTTCAGGAAGTCGGCGCCGCAGCGGCCGATCGCCTTGCACATCTCGATGTCCTCGACCCGGATCGCTTCGGCCTCCTTGAGCGCCCGCTGGCGCGCGATGGCCAGCCGCTCGGAGAACTCGCCTTTGGTCAGCAGGGCTTCCTCGACCACCGCCTCAAGACGCCGGAGGGCCCAGAACAGGTTGACCGCGGTGGGCCGCGTCGACCGCAGAAGGTCGAGCAGTTCGGGCCAGGCGGCGGCGAACGCTTCCTCGGTGCCGGTGAAGCGGTGCAGGCCAAGATAGACACCGTAGGCGGCCGCCACCCCGATGGCCGGGGCGCCGCGGATCTGCATGCTCTTGATGGCGTGCGCGATTTCGCCCTCGGTGGTACAGCGGAGCACGATCTTCTCGAGCGGCAGTTTCGTCTGGTCGAGGATCTCGACGACCTCGAGGTGGGGATCGTAGCGGATGGTGTCGATCATGTCGGTACCCCGGCGGGTCGCCGCCGGAACCGCTTCAGGGCAGGCGGCCGGGGGGCCCGGAGATGGACTGGGTCAGGTCGGGGAATCATAGCAGAGGGGGGGGTGAAGGTCAAGACGGCCCCAGGGCAAATGCCAACCTAGGACCCACGGTCAGAGCGGGAGGACCTCCG
>CAZKPI010000150.1:0-9447 GCA_964554555.1 uncultured bacterium | reverse complement strand
CGAGGTGGTCGTCAACGACAATCAGCCCCGCGTCAAGACGCCGGCTGTCGCCGGCGAGGTCGTGGTCAATGACAACCAGCCCCGCGTCAAGACGCCCGCCTCGGGCCCGGCCATCAACCCGTTCGTCGGCGAGATCGCGGTCGGCATCACCCTGCTGATCACCTACGCCCCCCAGATCATCGCCCTCGCCGCGTCCGTGGCGACCATCGCCGCCGCCATCAACACCATCAAGGGAACCGGCAAGCAGTCCCTCGAAATCACGAAATCGATCGGCGGCAAACTGCAGGCGATGCTGCAGCTGCTGTTGGGCCCCCTGTCGATCAGCAACGGCATGGCCAAGGAAGGGGTCGAGAACCTCAGCGCCCACCTCCTGCAGGTGACCCAGTCGGTGACCCGCAGTCTGAACACCCCCGTCGACAGCGTCCAGGGCCAGATCGATCAGTCGCTGGCCATGTCCCGCGACCTGCAGGCATTGCTGGCCCGCGGCCAGAGCCTGTCGCAGGAGATGAAGGCCATGTCGGAAAAGACCTCGGCCGACCTGGGCAAGATCGTCCAGGGCGGGGAGATCCAGATGCTGCGCGACGGCAGTCGCCAGGTGTCCGACCGCCTGGGCCGGCAGGCCGAGGCCTCCCTCGGCGCGTTCAGCCAGTCACTGCAGCACACCAGCGGCACCATCGCCAGCCTTGAACAGCTGAAGGCCCAGATCGACGGGGCGCTGGCCGCCTCGGGCCTGTCCGCCCAGGATGCCACCCTGCAGGGGATCGGCCTGTCGGGCGCCGCGATCGGCAAACAGCTGGTCGAGGCCCGCAAGGGCATGGTCTTCTCGAACAAGGCCCTGACCGCGGCCAACGCCGGCACCGGCAGTCTGCACACCGAGATCCTGTCTCTGCTGACCGACATGAAGACCGAGCTCGAGGTCTACGCCATGGACAACGGCATCAGCAAGGAACAGCTCGACCGGCAGGTCAAGGCCGCCGCCGCCCAGTCCTCCGTTTCCGCCTCGATGGGCCTGCCGACCGCCGGAAAAACCCGCGACGCCTCCTCGGGCAAGCTGGCCAGCGAGATCGGCTTCATGGTCGAGGAACTGTCGCGCATCACCGACCGCAGTCAGCGCGAACTGGCCCGCCTGGAGGCCGAGAAATCGAAGACCCGCGCCGCGCCGCCCCCCGTGACCCGGCCAGCCGCCGACGACGCCCCCTTCCAGAAGATGGTCACCTCGTACAAGGCCTACCTGTCGGTCATGACCACCGATCCGACCAACCAGAAGGCCATCGCCGCCGCCCGCCTCCAGTTCGAGAACGCGCAGAGCGAGTATCAGAAGACCTTCGACCGCTGACCCCGATCCCGACCTGTTCGGCCACACCCCTCCCCATCACGCGGAGGGGTGTTTCGCTGGGCGGGAAGAAAGACCGGGCACCGACGTTCCGCCAGGCAGACCCGTCTGGAATGCTCCCCTCCCTGACAACCCGGGACACTCATGACCTCGTTCCGGCCGGTCCCCGGCCGGTTCCCCCGCAGGTGACCGGTCAGGACGGGCGGCCGGCCGCCGATGGTGCCAGCCGCTCCCGTCCCGGGACGACCAGCAGGAGGGTGACCGTGATGAGCGACAACCCCGTTCCCCAGATCCCGCGCCGCAGGCCCGGAGGATCGTAGGAAAAGACCACCCGATGGGTCCCCGCCGCGATGGGAATGGCCCGAAAGGCGCCGTTCGCCTGAAAGATGGGTACCGCGGCGCCATCGACCGTCGCGCTCCACCCGCGGGCAAAGGTGTCGGCCAGAAAGAACCATCCCTCGCGGGGTGAGGCGACCGTGAAGCAGAGGCGGTCCGTTTCCTGTTCCAACCAGGTGACCACCGGTTCCCCCGGGCCGGGGGATGGTTCCTCAACCGGCGCCGATGCCGCGCCGGGAACGGGAGAAGACGCGACGATCATCACCCCGTTGGGAAAGGGAGGCCGCCTTTCCCGAATGGCGTTCCAGACTTCCTCGAGGGAACCGGCAGTCGTCACACGGTCCACGAACCGGGCCCGGGGCGGGCTGTCGGGAAAGGGGATGGTCCCTTCCCGGGTCAGAGCCGCCTTCATGGCCAGAAGGCCCGCGGCAAAGGGTTCAAAGGGGATGGTCACCACTGTGGGATTTTCCCCGACCGAAGCTTTGGTCAAGACTGCGGCCAATGCGGCGATGAGGTACGGGGGATTCGACTCGTATCCCAGGGGGGTGAAAGACCCCTCGAGAAGCGCGGCATTGGGGCTGGCCAGGTAGGGGTCGATCCCCTTCCGGAACATTCCCTTCGCGTCCTGCCCCGACTCTCCGGCAATGGAAGGGGGGAACTGGTCTTGAGTCCTTTGCCAGACAAGGTATTTCGATCCCGCCGAGAAAAGGTCCAGAAAGGTGATGACCACCAGGACGGAAGCCAGGGTGGGCCGTCGCCACACGAGGAGGGCCCCTCCCAACGCCAGGACGGTGAACAATCCCAGCCGCCCCAGCTGGGCCTGGAAATGGCCGATCACGGTGGACCGATGCCGGGGGTCGGTGATGCCGGGAGGAATGGCGATGTTGGCCGTTCCCTGGATATTGGCCCTCGTCATGGCCGCCCAGCCTTCGGCCTGATTGGCGGTCAGCCTGAACACCTGGAATGCTCCGGCCGCGACCAGCATGCCGCCGATCCCGAGGATGCACAGCACCTCCCCCCGCCGCCCGGCTTGGCCTGCCCGCAACAACCGCTCTCCTCCGAGGCCGGCCAAGGCGGCCAGGCACAGGAAGCCGGGGATGAGAAACTGACAGAACGCGCGGAACATGGACACTCCCGGGACATGGGCATAGAGCCAGGGGAATATCCCGGTATGGGAACCCATGGCCAGGAAGAACATCGCTCCGCCACAGATCGAAAACGCCCGGCTGGCAGGAGTGAGGAGATCGACGGGGGGATCCCCGGGCAGGATGCGGGGAGGGAAAAGGCCGCGACCAACCGCCAGGGCGGCCAGAAGAAGGGGAAGGATGCCGATGTAGACGACCATCATCCAGGGCAGCCAGTTTCCCCAGGTTCCCAGGTCGGGCCAGATGAGGAGATAGTCAGGGAACAGAAAGCTCCAGACGTAGGCGGGATCCCAGGAATAGGTTTGGCAGAAGGCGAGGGAAAGGTCCCGCCGGGCCCCCTCGCGCAACAACTCCCAGGTCAACGACCATTGGATGGACGAAAGACCGGTTCCCAGGGCCAATCCTGCCGCCCAGGCCCCGCTCCGCCCGAGAAGGCCGCCCCCCTGCCGAAACCGCAGCCAGGCATACAGGGCCAGGAAGAGGAAGAAGAAAATCACGAACTGGAAATGGCCCCCCAGGACCGACAGGCAGAAGACCAGGCTTGCCAGCGCCACGGTCCGCGGCGTGACAGCCACGGCCAAATGTTCGATGAGCAGGACCTGGGCGGGAAGCCAGGCCATGGTGCACAGGTTGGACACGTGCCCCGCGAACACCCGGAACAGGACCTGAGTACAGCCCAGGAAAACCAGGCCTCCCGCCTGGGAGGGCCAGAAGGAACAGCCAAGGTGCCGCAACATCAGGAAGGTGAAGAACCCGGCCAGCCACAGGTGCAGGACCAGGGAAAGACTGATGCCGCGGGCCGGGGAAAAGGGGAGCAGAAGCCAATTGAGCGGATAGAACAACGCCGTCTCGGGATTGGCGGCAAACGGCGTCCCGCACAGGACATGAGGATTCCAGAAGGGAATCCGGCCGGCCAGGAGCGAGGCGAACCCCAACGTCCGCCAGGGAAGGTAGGAATAGGAACCATCCTGGCCTGGCCCCCCCAGAAGGTCCCCGGAACCGGACAGGAAACCCGGCAGAAACAACATTCCCAGCATGACTGCCAGAAGGACCCCTGCCCGGATCGATTCTTTCATGGTTTCCGCCTCGATGGAACGCCTGGCCTTCCCCCCGGATGATCGGCTTCGACCTGCCCATTATAGCAGGCACCTGACCACCCCACCCATCACCGGGCAGGGCCCCATCGCCAACCCCGGCCATGCCCGGCCGAGGTCGATCCCTTCTCCGCTTGGACACTTTGTCCACAGCATTGCCATAAAAAATGGCGAAAACAAACGAAAACATGCATTTTCAAAGCATTTTTCCCATGCCACTCAGCTCTATTCACTGCTTTTGTTGCCCACATCCGAAAACCGACCTCACATTTCCCCTAAAAAGTGCCGATGTATCGAGTGAAGCGGGAAAATCTCGCTTGTTCAGGAGGCCCACATGGATGTGAAACCTCTGCCGCCCGGCATGTTGCAGGGATTGGATCCCACCGCCAAGGAAGCGCGGTTCCGCGAACGGCTCCCCGGCCAGGCGGCACCCGGAACCCCCTCCACCGCCCCCGTCGATGTCTTTGAACCATCGGCCGCGGCGCCCGCGGAGGTTCCCCCCGCCGATGAGACCTCGGACCGGTCCGCCCAGGCAGGCGGGCTGAAGATCTCGATGAACTTCGACCTCTTCTACCAGCTCACCCAGAAGGTGACCGCCCGCATGGGCCAGAGCGGCGGCCAGCGCTTCGCCGAGCTGGCCGGAACCGTCGCCGAAACCTTCAAGGGAAGCTTCTCGCTGTCGATCGACGCCGTCGGTTCCTACCTGAACGGCACCGACAAATCGCTCGAGATCAGCCCCGAGACGACCAGTGAATTCTTCGACGCGGTCGAGGGCCTGGCCGATCTCTCCCCCACGGCCCTGGAAACCTTCCTGAAGGAAGCCGACGACTTCTTCGCGGAGCTGGAAAACACCTACGGTGACCTGGGGGGCGTCTTTGACGACCTCAAGAAACAGGTTCAGGAACAGGCTTCCGGCTTCTTCCAGCAGGTCGAGGCCAGCCGCCAGGAGATGCTGGCCGCGGCCGCCGCCCCGGCCCCCGCCGCGCTTCCCCAGGCACAAACCGCCGCACCGCCGACCGCCGCTGGTCTTGGCACCGGGAACAACATGGCCGTCGCCGCCGACTACCAGAAGTTCCTCCAGAGCTTCCTCGACTACACCCGCAAGTTCCGCGAGCAGATGCTTCTCGACTTCCTCAAGAGCCCCGCGCGCCCGCCGGCAGTCACCGGACCGGCCGCTGGCCCCGCAGAAAAGACGGAACCGGCATCCCCGGCCGTCACGCCAGCGGCCGGCCCGGATGATCCCTTGCGGGCCGCCGCCCTCCTCGAAGCCGCCAACACCGCCGCGCTCCTGCCGGCGGCCGTTGAGGGCGAGGGCGAACCGGGAACCGGGCCATTCGTGCCGCCTCCCCTCCCGCCCTCTTCAACCGGGTCCTGAACCGGATATTCTGGCCGGCTTCCGGCCAGTACCGGATCTTCCATATCAAAAGCCCCATAACGGGGCTTTTTTTTCTGCTCCCCGCGAAGGTGATCGACACCCGCGAAGCGGAGCATCCGCGAGGTGAATGCGTCAGCGTTCACCTCGCCAGCAGAAAGGGTCCAGGGCCATCGGCCCTGGTGGGGTGAAGGAGGGAAGCCCCTTCGGCAAGCCCTGAAGCGGCCCGTCGTTGTTCTTCAGTAGGTCCGTCGTTCGCCGGGGTCGCCGTATTCCCGCTGGCGGCGGGCGGTCAGGTCGCGGAGGTTGCCGCGGCCGACGTAGAAGGTCTTCCCGGCCAGGCCCTCGCCACTGCGTTCCTTGATCTCCCGCAGGCGCCGGATGCGTTCGCGGGTCGGCGGGTGGCTGTGGAAATACGAACCCGCCGAAGTCTTGATCGCATCGGCGATCTCGGCCGTGGGATTGCGGCGGGCGGGGGGGGGCTCCCTGCCGAACTGGTCGTCAAGCCGCGAGAAGGTGATCGCCGCGGCGTCGGGGTCGTAGCCGGCGGCCACCGCCAGACTCCAGCCCTGGGCGTCGGCCTCGAACTCCTGGAACTGCTGGTAGCCCATGGTGATGATGCGCCAGGTCAGCACGGCCAGCTGGCCGGTCGCCCGCACGAGGAACCGGGCAAGCCCGCCGCCGGGGGTGCGGCCCGCCAGGTCGGCGACCTTTTTCACGGCGAGTTCCTCCTGGAAGAGTTCGATGCAGTGCCGCAGATCGATGTGCGACATCTCGTGGCCGAGGATGGCGGCCAGTTCGGCCTCGGACTGCACGAACTCCAGCATGCCGCGCATGACGAAGACCTGGCCGCCGGGCAGGGCGAAGGCGTTGATCATCGGGTCGTCGATGACGTGGAAGGAATACGCGATGCCCGGCCGCCGCACATAGGGGACCAGGGCTTCCCCGACCTCGCGCACATACTGGTTCACCCGGCGCCCGGCCAGAGGCCACCAGCCGGTGAAGCGGCGGGCGATCTCGGTGCCCACCTCCATCTCCTCGGCGTCGCTGACCCGCGTCGCCTGTTTCTCGAGCTGGGTGAGATCGCGCTGGGTGTCAGCGGCCATCTCCATGAGGGCCTGGAAGCCGACCTGGGAAGAGCGCGAGCGCCCCATGGTCACCAGGACAGCGCCGGCCGCCAGCGAAAGCAGAACCACGGCCAGGCCGATCGTGCGGACGGATTTCATGCGGGGGCGGCCCCTTTCCTCAGAAATACTCGCGCAGTTTGTCGCGGAACCGGGTATAGGCCCAGGAGATGGCGATCAGCAGTGCCCCCAGCAGGCAGAAGGAGAGGATCCGCCAGGGGGGGGCGAGATTGCGGAAGTCGTAGACCAGCAGTTTGAGGATGCACAACAGCTCGAGCACCAGCCCCGACAGGCGCAGAGGCCGGTCGCGCAGGGCGAACCCGGCCCCCAGCAGGGCGGCGGCCTCGACGCCCCAGGCCATCGACAGGGTGACGTCCGAGGCCTCGTGGTAGATCAGCTTGGTCAGCAGGAGGGCGCCCATCACGCAGAACACACTGCGAAACCGCCGGTCGAACCCGACCAGACCGGAGCCTTCCCCTTCGTCCCGGCGGGGGAGCTGGAACTGGGCGAGGAAGAAGGCCAGCACCACGAAGCCGCCGGTGAGCAGGCGGTCGTGGCGGTTGGGGTCGAACGCCCCGGGCAGGGACTCCGGCGGCAGGAAATCGGTTCCCCAACAGCGCAGGAAGGTCAGGGCGGCCAGCAGGTAGCCCTGGCCGCGCAGGTCGCCGAGCGGCACCCGCCGGCCCACCCCCACCAGAACGGCGGTCATCGCCGCCCACCCGCTCACCATGCCGACCCGGCCGCATTCGAAGCGGAACAGCATGGCCAACAGCAGAGTGGGCGGATACAACAGCCACCTCTGCCAGGCGGTTTCCCAGCCGGTCAGCTTCGCCGGGCCCTCTTCCCGCATCCGGAGCCACTGGTAGACAAAGGCGAGGGCGAGGGGAACGACGGTCAGCAGGCGGTGGGACACCCCGCCGGTGTCCCCGGTCAGAGTGAAGTTGGCCATCAGCGCCCGCCCCAGGGTCAGGGCCAGGCCGACGTGCAGGTGCAGGCGCAGGCGCGGCCAGTCGAGGGAATACCCGATCTCGCCGGCCAGGATGGCGGCCACGCCCCACCCGACGGCCACCAGGCCGGGCGGCAGTACCAGCCAGAGCAGGGCCAGCAGACAACCCATTCCAACGTCGGCGGTGAGACTGGCGGCGGGGGGAAGGAAGTCGGCATCCAGGTTGGCGCGCGGCCGGAACTGCAGGCGCCAGGCGGAGAAGCCGGTGACGAGCGCAGGCAGGGCCAGCGCCGCCCACGGTTCCCAGGCGGCCGGCCCGGCATCGCGGGCGAGGTTGTTGATGGCCAGGGCCCCGGTAGCCAGGGCGAAGACCGCCGTCGCCTGCGTCGCGAATTCCGGGCGCCAGGAGCGGCGCGCCACCTCGAGCAGAACGGCGGCCAGGACCATCCAGGACATGCCCACCAGCTGGTAGCGCAGGTTGAACCCGAGGCAGGCCAGGGTCAGCAGGGTGGCGCTCACGCTGAAGCCGGTCCGGGTCTGGACCTCGAACGGCTCGGCCGGATCGGAGGCGATCAGCAGGGAGTCGAGATACCCGACGGCGATCAGCAGGAGGAGGCCGGGGGTCCAGGCCTTCATGGTGATGCCAAAGAGTTCGCGGGTGGCCTCGATCGTGAACATGAGACGGCACCCGGACAAGGCACCCAGTTCGTAGACCACGATGCCCAGCAGGCGCAGGTAGGTCTGGCGCGCCTGGCGGCCGGTCACGAACAGCATCTCGGCCAGGGTCAGAAAGCCGACAATCAGCCGGAACCCGCTGAACCGCAGGAACATCGAGACGCTCAACAACACGGTGGTCAGGGTGACCGCCCCCTCGTAACTGCCGGCCAGGGCGCGGCTCAGGGTGTCGGCGGCCGGCTCGAACTTCGAGGGGGGCCGGATCCAGGCGCGAATGCCCGTGCTGATGAGATAGACAAGGCCGGTCAGGCCCAGGAAGTTGGCCAGCGCGTGGGGGTCGCCCGAGGGCGCGTGCATCAGCGCCACCCCGATGAACCCGACGGCGTTGACCGGGAAAACGGCCTGGGCGGCCGGCACCGGCCGCCGCCCGCGCGCGGTGTCGAGCAGGTCATACAGCTCGAAGGCCAGCCAATGGATGGCCAGGATCGTCTTGCCGCTGACCAGCGCGTCGGGCAGTGGAGGCCGCCAGAACACGTCGCCGTAGCCGAAGGCGTAGCACCCGTAGCTCAGGATCAGGCCGAGCAGGGGGGTGCGGTCCCACTCACGGTGGAAGGACACGATCAGCAGAGAGGCCAGCAGGGGCAGTGAGGCAATCAGGGAATAGTCGGAACGCGGACTGATGACCAGGGTGGCGTAACCGATGAAATAGGCCAGGCAGGCCGTCGGCTCGGACTTGTACTGCAGGGCGTGGCCGATCATCGCGGCCGCCACCCCGACCAGCAGCAGCATGCCCGCGGCCGGGCTCTCGATCAGCCGCGAGGCGGGCAGGGCATGGACCGCGTAGCTGGTGTAATAGAGGGCCGCCCAGCCGCCCCCCTTCAGGCCAAGGCTGAAGACCAGATAGCGCTCCTGGCGCTCCAGATAGAGCCCGGCGCCCAGCAGGGCGAGGCCCGCCGCGTAGCCCGCCGCCGCCCGGCCGACCGGGCCGATCTCAGCATAGGAATAGCGCAGGAACAGGGCGAGACCGATGACCAGGATCAGCGCCCCCAGCTTGTTCAGCCAACTGCCGCCAACCACCGACTCCCATTCCTCGCCCGACAGGCTGGCCTGGATCTGTTCCATCCAGGAGGGCCCCGCGGGCGGCGGGGGGGCTTCCCCGGCGAGCGGCTGGAAGGAGACGGGGTCGCCCGCCCCGGCTTCGGCAACGGCCGGGACACGAGACGGCCGGGGTACTTCCCGCCCCGGAGAGGCGGAAGGGGCCGGCGAAGCCGGGTGGTTGTTGGCCTCTTCGAGAATCGGGTACAAGGTCTCGGGGTCGAACCGGACCCGACGAGGCCGGGGGGAACCTGCCGGAGCCGGGGGGACGGCGGCCGGGGCGGGTGAGGGCGGACCGTCGGCGGCGGCACGGCCGAGGGTGGCCGG
>CAZKPI010000149.1:236-9461 GCA_964554555.1 uncultured bacterium | reverse complement strand
CAGTTGCGCTTCGCTCCGATCGTTGATGGACTCCTTTCGGGAGGACTTGCACCTCCAAGATGACGCCCATGCTGGGCGTACCAAGGGACGGGCGGCCCCCCGGGGCCGCCCGTCCTTCTGCCCAACCGCCTGGCGAGGGGCCGCCTCCCTCGTTGACTTCCCCTTCCCGGCGGGGTACCCTTTTCCCATCGCCCGGTTCCGGACGTCTGTTCGGGAACGCGCGCACAGACACATTCCCCATCACGGGCCGGCCAGGATCCTGCCGACCGGAGGGGCTCCCCAAAGAGAGGGTCCCTTTCCACGCCGACCGGGCCGGGCCGCCGCGCAAGGAGTGACCCATGGGAACCGTCCGCCCTGCCCTCGCGACCCTGCTGGCCGTTGCCCTGACCGCCGCGGGCTGGTGTCTCGACCGCGAACGGGAGTCGATCTCCCTGCTCTATGAACCCGAACCGGTGGTGACCGCCATGCGGTCGCCCGAACCCGCCCTGGAGTCCCCAGCCATCCTGACCGTCTTCACCCGGGACCAGATCCGCAGTCTCGGGGCCCGGACCCTCCCCGAACTCCTCGAATTTGCGCCGGGGTTCATTCCATTGCGCTCGGTCTCGGGTGACTGGTGGCCGGGCCCCCGCGGCATCCTCGACTCCAACCGCAGTTTCCAGGTCATGATCGACGGGATCAGCATCAACAACCAGTTCCTGGGATCCCCGTACTGGACCTACGATCTGCTCGACCTCTCGCGGTTCAGCCGCATCGAGATCGTCCGTGGTCCCGGTTCGGCCCTGTACGGGGCGAACGCCTTCCTGGCGGTCATCAACTGCATCACCGACCCCGGCCCTCCCGCGGGCGGCGCCCTCAGCACCACCGTGGGCACCTTCAACACCCGCGGCATCGCCCTCTCCCGCGTGTTCAAAACCCGACAGACCACCTTCGACCTGCAGGCGTCCGGCTTCAGCGGCGACGGACAACGCCGCCATATCCCCGCCGACATCTACGGCAAGCCGGGCGAAACCGCCGACGGGTTCACCAAACGGGACCTGATGCTGAAGATCAGCGGCCGCCGGGGCTGGACCTTTCTGGCCCACCATGTCGAAGGCCACCGCGAGGGATACCTCGGCTACTTCGACAATGCCAACGATCAGACCTTCTTCCGCCGCTCCAATGACCTGCTCTCCCTGCGCTATCGCCGCGACCTCGGCCGCGGGGGTGACATGACGGCCAACGTGTTCTGGAACCGTTTCAGCGACAGCGAGGACGCCCAGGCGATCAGCCCGGGCGTCTCCCTGCCCGACGGGGCCATCGAGGGGATGTTCCCCGGGCTCGACCTCCCCAACCCCGTCACCTACCCGCGCGGCGCCCGGGAACTCGACCATTCACGCGATGCCGTCTTCGGGGTGAACCTGCTCTGGCAGAGCCGGCCCCACGGCCGGCACCGCTGTTCGGCGGGGGCCGAAACCACCGCCATCGACCTCGCCGAATCGGCGGTTTTCGGCTCCTTCGCCACCCCGGACGATCCCCATTCCTTCCGCTTCATGCCCGGCCGCTACCCGGAACCCGACCGCTGGCGCAACCACTCCTTCACCCTGCAGGATGACATCTCCCTCAGCCGGCGGACCCGCCTGGTGGTCGGCGCGCGTCGCGACCACCACTCGGAGTTCGGCCCTTCACTGCACCCCCGGATCGGCCTCATCAACCGTCTGAGCCACCGGTGGACCGGCAAACTCCTCTATGGCGAGGCCTTCCGGAATCCCGACTTTCACGAACTCACCGCCAACCCCGACCGGCAGGCGGAACGGATCCGGACCGTCGAAGGACAGCTCCTCGGCGAGCTCCATGACGGCTGGTTCACCAAAATCAACGTCTTCTTCAACGACCTCCGCGACCGGATCGAAAGTGCCCGAACGGAGCAGGACTACCGGACCATCGATGAGACCCAGTTGGTCGGTCTGGAAAGCGAGGTCCGCAAGCGATTCCGGAATGGCCAGGAACTGTTCGGCAACCTGTCGACGGTCTTCCGGCAATACGAGTCATCCGGGGAAACCCTCTTCCCGCGCCAGCCCCACAACAAGCTGAACCTGGGCTACTCGTTCCGGCTGGCGGGGTTCGACACCTGCGTGTGGGGCTCCTTCACCGCGAAATGGAACCGGAACTGGGAAGACCCCCGGCCTCCCGAGCCCGGCTTCCGGTTGTTCCACCTGACTCTCCAGAAGAAAGGCTTCCCCGGCCCCGCCGACCGGATCCTTCTGCGGGTGCGGAACCTGTTGAACCGGTCCTACGCCTTCCCCTCCGCGTGGTTCCCCGGCGCCATGGTCGAGAAGTACCCGCAGACGGGGCGGGAGATGACCCTCGAGATGTCCTGGGATCTCTGACCCCCCATGCCCCCAGCCCGGACTGTTCCACCGCCCGCGGTCGGCCCCTGCCAGGGGCCCCCCCCCTGCCCCTGGTGGACGGCAGGGGTCCTGGTGCTGTCCGCCCTCCTGGCCGTGGCTCCGGCCGCCGCGGCCGCCGGCCCCGAAGTGTGGGTGTTCTACCGCCCCGACATCTCCCTGTATGCCGAAACGTTCCGCCGCCTCGCCGATGGAACCGGGCGGAATGTCGTCTCCTGCCCCGTCGGCCGGACCTCGGCCAGTTTCATGGAAAGCCACCCCCCCGACCTGGTCATTGCCCTCGGCGAGGCTGGCCTCCAGCGGGCCATGACCCTGCCCTGGCCGGCACCCATCATGGCGGCTTTCATCGACCAGACCCCGTCCGACCCCCGGGTCTGCTTTCTCGAAGCGCCCCAGCCGCACGCCCAGCAGGTGGCCCTGCTGGCCCGTCTCGCCCCCGCCTGCGACACCCTGTGGTACCCGTACGCCGGGGAACGCTTCGCCCCCGGCCCGGCCCTGCAGAGGGCTGCCGCCGACGCCGGGATGCGGATCGTCGCCGACCGGATCGACGATCCGCGGACCCTCCCGCAGGCCCTTCAGCACCTGGCCGACCCGCACACCGCGGCCCTCCTGCCCCCCGATCCCGGGCTCATGAACACCGCAGTCGTCCAGGCCATCCTGCTGGCCGCCTTCCGCTCGCAGACGCCGGTGGTCGGATTTTCCGAAGCCCTCGTCAAGCAGGGCGCGGTGTTCGCCTACGTCCTCACTCCCGAAGATCTGGCCGCCGCCCTCGCCGACATCATCGATCATCCCCCGGCCGACGGCCGCTGGCCCAAGCCCGTCTGTCTCTTCAGCCGCTGGAGCCTCGCGATCAACGCCACCGTCATCGGCAAGCTCGGTCTGGCCCTGCCCGACGAGGTCCGGGCGGCGGCTGACCGGCGGTATTGAGGCAAGCCCGCCGTGTCATCCCTCCGCTTCCGCATCCTGGTCTCCCTCCTCGCCACCTCCTTCCTGCTGGCGGCCCTGCTGGGAGCCTGGCACTACCGCCACCTGCGCCAGCTGGTGACGCGCAACTTCCACGAGACCTCGCGCCTGTTCGCCGCCCAGATCGGCCGTCAGGCCCTCTCCCCCCTTTTCACGGAGAACGCCGAACAACTCCAGTCCCTCGCCTCCCAGGCCCTGGCCATCCCTTCCCTGCACGCCATCACCTTCTTCAACGAGGATGGCCAGGTTCTCTTCGGGAAACCGCTTCCCCATGACGATCCCAGCCCCGCCTCCGCCCCACGGTTCCTCGAACTGCCTGAGGGATTGCTGATCAATGAACCCGTCTTCCTGACCTCCCTCGTCCCCGACCCGGCCCTCGCCGGACCCCCGCGGTTCGTCGGCCGGGTCGTCCTCGAGTTCACCCTCACCGGCCTGCACCGCGAACTGGGAACCATCCGCAACACCGTCATCCTCGCCGAAACCCTGTTCGCCCTGGCCGCCGGTCTGCTCATGCTCGCCCTCGAGCGCTGGATCAGCCGGCCGCTCCTTGACCTGATCGACAAGATCCAGGCCATCGCCCGGGGCGACCTGTCCATCCGGGTCTCCATCCCCCGCCGCGCCGGCGAGATCACCACCCTCTGCCACAGCGTGAACCAGATGGCCGATGCCCTCCAACAGCACACCGTCCGCCTCGAGCGCATGCTCGAGGAGCGGACCGCCGCCCTTCAGAAACTCCGCAGTCTCATGGAGAACATGAGCAACGGGGTGCTGGTCTGCGAGGCGGTTGACGACGGGGCCGATTTCCTCGTCCAGGACCTGAACCACGCCGCCGAACGGATCGGGCAGATGGCCAAGGGGGACGTCCTCGGCCGGCGGCTGACCGAAGCCCTGCCCGGGGCGGGACCGACCGGCCTGCTGGCCGCCCTGCAGGGGGTGTGGCGCACCGGCACCTCGGACCACGCCGCCGAGTTCTTCTACGAGGATCCCCGCACCCGCGCCTGGTGGGAGACCTTCGTCTACCGCCTGCCTTCGGGCGAGGTGGTGATGGTGTTCGACGACATCTCCGGGCGCAAGGAGATCGAGGCGTCCTGGCGGCGGTTCCATGCCGAGCTCGACCAGCGGGTCCGCGACCGGACCGCCCAGCTGGAAGCGGCCAACCGCGAACTGGAGGCCTTTTCCTATTCCGTCTCCCACGACCTGCGCGCCCCGTTGCGGGGCATCGACGGCTGGAGCCTGGCCCTGCTCGAGGACAACGGCGACCGCCTCGACGACCAGGGCCGCCAGTATCTCGACCGGGTGCGGGCGGAAGCCCAGCGGATGGGCGTGCTGATCGACGAACTCCTCCAGCTCTCGCGGGTCACCCGCTCGAAGCTGGAGCCGGCCACCGTCGATCTCTCCGAGATCGCCTGCCGCGTGATCGCCCGACTGCGGGAGGCCCATCCCGACCGCCAGATGGATTTCGAGGTCGAAACCGGCCTGCTGGCCCGGGGCGACCCCCTGCTCCTGGAGATCGTCCTGACCAACCTCCTGGGCAACGCCTGCAAGTTCACCGCCACCCGCCCGCGGGCCCGCATCGAGTTCCGGCGCGAACCCGTGACCGCCGCCCCCCCAGGCCCGGCCGAGCCGTCCGGCCCGCCCGCCCCACCTCCGGTCACCGGCCCCGCGGGCTTCGTGCCGACAGCCGGCCAGGCCCGGTCAGACCCTGCCGCCCCGGAGGTGCCGGGAAACCTGCTCCCCGCCGATTCCCCCACCGGGTCTCCGGTCATCGGCGACGCTCCGGTCCGCCGCCCCCGCCTGGCGGCCTTCTTCGTCCGGGACAACGGAGTGGGTTTCGACATGGCCTTCGCGGGAAAGCTGTTCGGCGCCTTCCAGCGCCTGCACCGGTCTTCCGAGTTTCCCGGCACCGGCATCGGCCTGGCCACCGTGGCCCGCATCATCCACCGCCACGGCGGCCGGGTCTGGGCCGACAGCCGCCCGGACGGCGGCGCCACGTTCCATTTCACCATCGAGGAGGGAACATGACCCACAAAACCATCCTGTTGATCGAGGACAACGCCAGCGACGTCGCCCTGACCCGGCGAGCCCTCGACAAGAGCCGCATCGCCAACCACCTCATCGTGGCCGAAGACGGCCAGCAGGCCCTGGACCTCCTGCTCGGCACGGGTGACCAGCCAGGCCTGGCCCCCGACCGACTGCCCGCCCTCGTCCTGCTCGACCTCAAACTGCCCCGCCTCGACGGCCTGGAGGTTCTGCGGCGCATCCGCGGCGATGCCCGCACCCACCGCCTCCCCGTGGTGATCCTGACCACCTCCAAGGAGGAACAGGACGTCGCCGCCAGTTACGATCTCGGCGTCAACAGCTACATCCGCAAGCCGGTCGATTTCCAGCAGTTCGCCCACGCCATCCAGAATCTCGGGCTCTACTGGCTGGTTCTCAACGAGGCCCCCCCCCGGGTGACCGGCTCATGAGCACCCCGCTCCGCCTCCTGCTCGTCGAGGATTCCGAGAGCGATGCCGCCCTCGTCGTCCGCTTGCTGACCCGGGCCGGCTTCGCCGTCCGGGAGCGGCGGGTCGAGACGGCCGCCGACCTGCGGGCCGCCCTCGCCGATCAGCCCTGGGATGTCATCATCTCCGACTACCGGCTTCCCTCGTTCGACGCCCCGGCCGCCCTGGCCATCCTCAGGGAGACCGGCCAGGACATCCCCTTCATCGTCGTCTCCGGTCAGATCGGCGAAGAGATCGCGGTCGCCATGATGAAGGCCGGGGCCGCCGACTACCTGATGAAGGACCGCCTGCCCCGGCTGGCCCCCGCGGTGGAACGGGAACTGCGCGAAGCCGAAAGCCGCCGCGAACGAAAGCGCATGGGCGAGGCCCTCGCCGCGGAAAAGGAACGCCTGCTGGTCACCCTGCGCAGTATCGGCGACGGTGTCATCACCACCGACCGCGAAGGCCGGATCACCCTGATGAACGGCATCGCGGAGGAACTCACCGGGTGGCCGCTGGCAGAGGCCCTGGGGCACCCGCTCCCCGAGGTGTTCCGTATCATCAACGAGCGCACCCGTGAGGCATGCCCCAACCCCGCCGCGCGCGTCCTGGAGACCGGGGTCATCGTCGGTCTGGCCAATCACACGGTTCTGGTCGACCGGCACGGTTCCGAACGCGTCATCGCCGACAGCGGGGCCCCCATCCGGGACGACGCCGGCCAGGTGATCGGAGTGGTGCTGGTTTTCCGCGACGACACCGAGAAACGGCGGATGGAAGAGGCCCTGAACCAGTCCGACAAACTGCGTTCGCTCGGGGTCCTGGCCGGCGGCATCGCCCACGATTTCAACAACCTGCTGGGCGGGCTGTTCGGCTACCTCGAGATGGCCCGCAACCGGTGCGCCGCGCAAGACTGGGACAAGGTCGCCTCCCACCTTTCGGCCGCGCTGGCCGTCTTTTCCCGGGCGAAGGACCTGACCCGCCAGCTCCTGACCTTTGCCAAGGGCGGCCAGCCGATCCGGCAGGCCCGGGAACTGGCCCCCCTCATCCGCCACTCCGCCCAGTTCGTCCTCAGCGGCTCCGCCGTCGTCCTCGACATCCGCCTGCCCGACGCCCTCTGGCCCGTCGAGATCGACGAGAACCAGTTCGGCCAGGTCATCGACAATCTCGTCATCAACGGCCGCCAGGCCATGCCCAACGGCGGCACCATCACCATCACCGGGGAGAATCTGCCCCGCGGCACCCCCCTGCCCACCGTACTGCCCCCGGGCGAATATGTCCGCATCACCATCACCGACCAGGGTGAGGGTATCGCCAGCGAGAACCTGTCGCGGATCTTCGACCCGTTCTTCTCCACCAAGCGCCTGGGCAGTGGTCTCGGCCTGGCCACGGCCTATTCCATCATGAAACGCCACGACGGCCTGATCACCGTGGAGTCCGAACCCGGCCGGGGAACCACCTTCGCCCTGTGGATTCCCCGGGCCCGCACCACCCCGGTCACCATCTCCCCCGCGGCCGCCGCCCCTCCCCCCCAGGGCGGCGGCCGGATTCTGGTGATGGATGACGAACCCTCCGTCCGGGCGGTCTGCCAGGCCATCCTGCAGGACCAGGGCTACGCCGTGGACGACGCCGCGAACGGCGACGAGGCCATGGAGTTGTTCCGGGCCGCCCTCGCCGCCGGCCGGCCGTATCGCCTGGTGATCCTCGACCTCACCGTCCCCGGCGGCAAGGGCGGTCGCGAGACCCTCCAGGAAATGCGGCTCCTCGCCCCCGACGTGTGCGGGCTGGCCTCCAGCGGGTATTCCGACGATCCGGTGATGGCCGACCCGGCCGCCTTTGGCTTCGCCGGCCGCCTGGCCAAACCCTATTTGCGGGACGACCTCCTCACGGTCGTGCGAACCCTCATCCCGGCCTGAACCGGGCAAAAAGGTGTCGGGGAACCGGCTCCCCGGCCCCCTTACGGGGCCAGGCCCGGTTGGCCGAACCCAGCCGGGACCAGAGGCTCGGGCAGGTCGCGGTGCAATTGGTCGAGCACCGCCCGGGTGCGGGTGAGGGCCAGGGGAAGCTCCGTCCTGAGCGCCCCCCCCCCCTGCCCGATCCAGCGGCTGATCGTCCAGAAGATGAGCCGCAGTTGGGCGGTCAGGGCCTTCGCCGTCGTCACCCACGCGGGGGCCCGCTCCCACGTCATGGCCTCGAAGGACCGCAGGCGGTCAAGCCTCTGGAGGGCTTCGACCCGCAGGTACAGCACCCGGTCGTGGGTGGGCGATTTCACCATCGCGATAGCCCAGGCCTTTTCCCCGTAGTCCTGGATGGTGTCGAGTTCCGCCAGCCAGCGGGAGGCCGAAGCCCAGGCCGGCTCGGTGGCCAACCCGGTCTCGGGAGGCGGCGGCGTCAGGGTGAGTTCCCCGGGGTCCCTGCTGGCGGGTTCCCCTGACGGAACCGGCTTTCCTTCCAACAGAGGGCCGGGCCGGTCAGGGTCAGCTTCCCGGCGGGCACGGCCGGCTGGCCGCCCCCCCGCTTCGTCAAAGGAACGAACCCCGCCCGCCCGGACCCCGGCCCGGAAGGCCGGGGGCACCTTGTCCAGCGAGTCGACCACCACGACCCGCCCCTGGGCATCGGTGTAGGAATACAGGGTCAACGCGTCCGCCGGCCGTACACCGACTGCCAGGGCCAGGGCCAAACACACAGCCAGGAGAGGGCGGCGGGGGCGCCGCGGATCGGGCATCTTCCTCCCGCCTACCAGACGATGGAACCCCCGAACAGGAAGTTGCGCAGACGCTTCTGGGCGATGGCCCCCGGCAGTCGCTCGTAGTCGCCGTCCGCCACGTAGGCGGCATCAAAGTAGGCGACATGCTGATAGTTGAACCGGAACCCGAGGCTGAACCGGTCCCCATTGAAATCGTAGACGAAGTGGGCGCTACGGCTCATCGGAATGGCCCCGCCGATCAGGAAGAACACCGGGTCCGCATACCCTTCGGCCCGGTCGTATTTGTAGTTGTACCCGCCGTATTTTGACCGGGCCAGCTTGTCATACCCGTTGTACGAAAACCGGTAGTTGGCCACCCCGAAGTTGGTGCCCACCGCAACCCAGGCCACGGGGACCCCGGCCCCCACCCAGAGCGAATGGTAGCCGGCATTGGAATCGGTGCAGAAGGAGCCACCACAGGTGATGTTGCCCGGCACCTGATACTTGGCGTTCACGTACACCGGTTCCGCCAGATCGAACCGGTCCTGGTTGGCGAACGTCTTGTCGATGCCGATCTCGAATCCCTCGAACGCCCCGTAGGTCAGCTTCATCGAGGTATCGAAATAGTTCTCGTCCTCGTATCTCTGATCGTTGATGCCGTACAGATCGAACGGGATGGCATGGACCGAGACCGCGCTCTTGCCGGGCTCGA
>CAZKPI010000149.1:0-226 GCA_964554555.1 uncultured bacterium | reverse complement strand
CACCAGGATCGAACCGGAGTTGCCGGCCAGCGAGATCCCCTGCCGGGGGTATTTCCGATCGTTGAGGAGGGGGCGCAAACCCTCCGGAATGCGCGTGTCGGCCGGCAGGGTGAAACCCTCCCGGCCGCGGCGCGAATCCTCGAGGGTCATGATGGTGCCCCCGCGATAGGAGGCATCGGCATCGTCGGTCAGAACCACATCTTCCGGGCGGAAGAACAGCTCGCCA
>CAZKPI010000148.1:0-9514 GCA_964554555.1 uncultured bacterium | reverse complement strand
CTTGGGCGCGGCTTTGGGGACGGGCTTCAGGACGGGCGGCTCGGCCTTGGGCGCCGGTTTGGGGGCGGCCTTGGGGGCCGCGGCGGCCGGGGTCGGGGCGGTGGCGGCCAGATCGAGGTCGAGGGTGCCGCCGGTGCCGCCCAGGTTCAGGTCGGCAGTGGGGCCGCCGAGATCGAGGTCGAGCTTGCTGGCGGGGGCGGTTGCGCTCAGGTCGAGGTCGAGAGGGGCTGGGGTGCCGGGAGTGGCCGGGGTGTCGAGGTTGAGATCGAGGGGGGTGGGACCCCCGGCAGGAGGGGCGTCGAGGTTGAGATCGAGATCGAAGCCGGTCGTGGTCTTCCCGCTGGCGGGCTGGTCGAGGTTGAGGTCGAGACCGCCGAGGCCGGCGGCCGCCGGACCGGCGGCGGGGGTATCGAGGTTGAGGTCGAGAGGCGCGGCGGCATCGAGGCCCAGGCCGCCGGCGGGCGGGGTTCCGGCATCCTTGTCCGAAAGGTCGAGCGACAGGTCGAGGTCAAGGGGGGCACGCTCGATGGGGGCCTGCAGACCATCGCCCTGGGCGGGCAAAGACATGCCGCACATGTTGCAGAATTTGTTGTCGCTCTCGTTCTCGAATCCACATCCCGGACACTGCATACGGACCTCCGACTGAACCCGTTTCGGGGCAGCGAAATTAACCCATCAAGAGTAGCAGAAGATGGAGGTTTTGTCTTGCCCGTTTCCATCCCTGCCCCAGGGGGAAAGGACCTTTCCTGGAAAAAGGGGTCTTCCTATCTTTCGGCTTGCCGTCCCGGAATGTCCAGGGGAGGTCAGGTGGTTCCCGCCTCGGTGATCGCCGGGAAGGCCTGGACGAGGGGGGAGCGCAGGTCGGCGAGGGTGCCGTGGGCCAGGGTCTCCTGGACGAACCGGACGACTTCCCGGCGGTCGAGGCGGGGGATGAGGCGGCGGATGGGCTCGACCGCGCCGGGCCGCAGGCTGAACTCCTCCAGGCCGATGCCGAGGAGAGTGGCGAAGCCGGCGGGGTCGCTGGCCATCTCGCCGCAGATTCCCACCTTGACGCCTTCACCCGCGGCGACCGAGGCGGCGTAGAACAGCAGGCGCACGAAAGGCAGGCAGAGCGGGCTGGCCAGGGCACCGAGCCGTTCGTTGGTGCGGTCGATGCCGTAGAAGAACTGCAGAAGATCGTTGGTGCCGAGGCTGATGTAGCGGGTGTAGCGGGCGATCGCCTCCATCATGAAGATGGCGGAGGGCACCTCGACCATGATGCCCCATTCGGGGGCCCTGGCGGGCTGGACCTCGTCGAGCACCTGCCGGAACAGGCCGTCGATGGCCTCGAGTTCGCCAGGGGTGGAGACCATGGGGAAGATGATGCGGCAGGGGCCGGCCTGGCCGGCCCGGACCATGGCCCGCAGGTGGGGTTTGAGCAGGTCGGGGCGGGACAGGGAGAAGCGGATCGAGCGGAAGCCCATGGCCGGATTGGCTTCATGGGGGAAGGGGATATACTTGACCGGCTTGTCGGAGCCGATGTCGAGGGTGCGCAGGACGGTCATGTCGCGTCCGGCGGCGACCACCTGCCGGTAAACGGATTCCTGGAAGGATTCCGAGGGCAGGTCGATGCTCTCCATGAACAAAAACTCACTGCGGAACAGGCCGATGCGGGAGATCCCCAGGCGGTCGAGGCAGGGGAGTTCTTCGAGGCGGGCGATGTTGACCCCGAGGTGCAGGGCGACCCCATCGGCGGTCACGGCTGACTGGGGGGGGAGGCTGTCGGGGGCGGGGCCGACGGCCGCGGCGGCGGCCAGGATGGTGGCCGGATCGGGGTTCAGCACGACCCGGCCTGCCTCGCGGGTGTCGAGGTGGATGAGGTCGCCCGTGCGGGCGGCGCGCGACAGGTCGCTGAGGCCGAAGACGGAGGGGATGCCGAGGGCGTTGGCGAGGATGGCGACGTGGGAGGTGGCGCCGCCGGAATCGAGGGCGATGCCTTCGAGCCGGCCCTTGGCGAACTCGAGGAGTTCGGAGGGGGTGACCTCGGTGGCGACCAGGACGAACGGCTCGTTGCCGATCTCCTTCATGGGGCCCTCGAGGCCCATCAGGTAGCGGAGGATGCGGTCGCCGACGTCCTTGATGTCGATGGCGCGTTCCCGCAGGTAGGGGTCGGGGATCAGGGAAAAGGCCGCCTGCAGGGAGTCGACGGTCTCGCGCACGATGCTCTCGACGTTGACCTTCTCGGCCTTCAGCTTGCGCACCATCTGGGGTTTGAACTGGGGGTCGGTCAGCATCAGCAGGTGCGACTCGAAGATGGCGGCATACTTGGGACCGTGCTTGTCGAGGGCCTCCTTCTGGGCGGCCAGGATGTCGCGCCGGGTCAGGGCGATGGCCTGGTCGAGGCGCTCGAGCTCGCGGTCGAGGAGGGAGGGGTCGAGGAAGACCTTCTTCACCTCGATGCGCCGCCGGAACACGTAGACGCGGGCGGTGCAGACCCCCTTGGAGCCAACGATGCCGGTCAGATGGACGGACGTTTTGCCGTTGTCAGTCACGGGAATGGACGGCCCGGGCGGGCCTAGGCCTCCTCTTCGCCGAAGCGGCTCTCGATCAGGTTGGCGATGGCCTGCACGGCGTCATCCTCGTCCTTGCCGTCGGCGATGACGGTGACGACGTTGCCCGGACCGGCCGCCAGCATCATGACCCCAAGGATGCTCTTGGCATTGACCTCCGTTTCCTCCTTGGACAGCTGGACGTCGGACTCGAAGGTCGAGGCCAGCTTGACCAGGAGGGCGGCCGGCCGCGCGTGCAGGCCGAACTTGTTGGTGATGGGCACCTCTTTGCGTTTCATGGACGAACCCTCAGATCAGAATTCCCCAGTGGTAGAGCACCAGGGCGCAGAGCATGAGCAGGAAGGAGATCATCAGCACGTCGATCCGGGCGCGGTAGGCCAGGGCGGCGAGGCCCACCAGGAGCGAGGCGCCGACCCCCTGCACGAGCTTCTCCCCCAGGTAGAACCATTCCATCGGCAGGTAGGTGATGAGGAAGGTGGTGTGCAGGTTGACGTGGTTGGGAATCAAGTAGCAGAGGAGGGCGACGGTGGCGTAGCGGAGGGCGAGCCGCGCCCGCTGGATCTGGAACCGCCGCAGGAGGCGGATGACGTCGGTGCCCAGCCGGTAGCCCCAGAACACCCCCTGGAAGCGAAAGTACAAGTGAGGAATATTGTACAAAATCAGAAAAATTATCGGCGTGGCCAGATAGTTGCCGTGGGCGAGGGTCAGGACGAGGGCGGCCACGAAGGGCCGCCAGGCCCCCCAGAAGAAGCCGTCCCCGATGGCGGCGCAGGCCGTCATCAGGCCCTCCTTGGTGTCGTGGATGATATCCTCGGCGATCTCGCCGCGGGCCAGGCGTTCCTCCAGCTCGAGGGTCACCCCCATGACGATGGGCGAGAAGTAGGGGTTGGTGTTGAAGTATTCCAGGTGCCGCGCGTAGGCGGCCTCCCGGGCGGGCCCTTCGGGGTGGATGAGGTCGAGCCCGGGCTGGATGGCGTAGAGGAACCCCATGTTCATCATGCCCTTGTAGTTCCAGGAGGCCTGCAGGAAGAAGCTCCTGAAGGCCACGTGCAGGAGGTGCCATCGGTTAAGCAGTCCCATCGGCGGTACGGGTCAGGATCCAGCCCGTCGCGAGGGCGAGGGGGATCGCCAGCCAGATGGAGGCGGGGAGGAGGGTGAACAGGGCCAGCCCGCCGAGGAAGAAGCGGAACTCGGCGCGGTTCTGGATGCACATGCTGGCCAGGACGGCGAAGCCGACGGCGGGCAGGAGGCCCTGGATGACGATGAAGCCCGTGTTCTGGGCGAAGTTGAGGGACTGGGTGAAGTAGCGCAGGGGTTCGACGCCCAGCCAGGCCACCAGGAAGCAGAACAGGAAAGCCTTGCTGAAGGTGCAGAACCCGCCCAGGGTGTGGCCGAAGGCGGGGGCCCAGACTTTTCCCGCCTCCAGGGCGCGTTCGACCCAGAGGTTGATCGAGGTGTTGAGCCGCCGCACCAGCATGTCCAGGGAGCGGCCGAGCAGGCCCAGGGCGACCGACAGCAGGAGGGCGACGGTGGAGCAGACCTCGCGCTCGACGTAGGATTCGTAATGGTGGCCGGCCAGGAAGCCCAGGGCGACCGACAGCACAGAGGCGAGGGCGGCGTCGGGGGGGACGTTCATGCCGAGGGGCAATTGCTCGATCCAGACCAGCTGAAGGATGGCGCCGAGGATCAGGCCGAGCTTCAGACCGGCCGCCGCCTGGCCGGTCGACAGGCCGAGGAACAGGCCGGTGAGGGGGGCGGCCACGATTGGCTGGGAGACCATCAGTTGCCAGGTCGCCGTCGAGTCGAGGTCGACGATGCCCCCAATCAGGGCGACGATGAAGGCCGACCACAGGGGATCATGCATGGGGGCGGGCCTCCGGGGCGGCGAAGGTGAACTGCAGGGCGAACCGCCCTTGGGGGTCGAGGCGCAGTTGGGTCATGAAGAGCAGGACCAGGGCCTGGAAGATGGGGGTGCGGGTCCCTTCCTGCATGATTTCGGTCAGCAGGGGGGAATACCAGATCGACAGGGGCCGGTCGACGGTGATGCGGGTGCCCGGGCCCTTCGGGGCGGCCCAGACGACCTCGCCCACCCCGCACACCTCGCCGATGGTCAGCCCGTCGAGGCCGGCCAGGCCGACCTCGGGGAAGCCCAGCCGGAAGGGCGCCGAAGGCTCGGCCCCGACACTGCTGAAGGGGATGCGCAGGCCGTACGAGAGTTCGAGCGGGCGGTCCTCGGGGTTGTGGAATTCCAGCGTCAGGGTGAGACGGCGGTGGCCGTCGTCGAGGCGGAAGGTCTTGCTCAGTTCGACCGGCCGGGGGCCGCCCGGGAGGATCACGGCGGGGCGCGCGGCGAAGCGGACTCCCATGGCGCCAACTTCCTCGAAGGTCTCGGTGGCGAACCGCAGGTGGCGCAGGGAACCCAGGACCTGGAGATGGCCCTGGCGCAGGTGATCGAGGGTGGGGCCCGGGGCCAGGATGAGATCCTCGAAGGGGAGGAGGGGTTCGCGGGGGGGGCCGTCGGCGGTTCCTTCCTCGGGCCAGGGGTTCATGAACGACAGGGGGTCGAACCCGGTCTGGCGGTCTTCCCAGGCCGCGATGCCGGCCCCGGTCGGCTTGGCCAACAGCCACTGGGTCTGGGTGGAAAGGACGACCTCCTCGTGGCCGTCGAGGTCGAAGTCGGTCAGGGTGACTGACCGCAGGGGCCGGCGGGCCTTCTTCAGGGCCATGGTCTCGGCCCGGGTGGCGGCGGCCTTGGCGTGCAGGCGCAGGGCGGGCAGGTAGGCGCCGCCGAACCAGCCGTACCAGTAGGGGCAGGCGGTCTGCGCAAGCCAGAGCTGACGGAGCAGGTCGGGGGGCGGGGCGGGCAGGTCGTGCACCGCCTGGCTGGCGGCCAGCATCCGCTTGTGGATCAGGTTGACCTCGGGATACCGCACCAGGAAGTGGCGGGGGGTGCCGGGGCGGGTCAGATCGGAGCGGAGAGCGGGCGGGAGCGACCAACGCAGGATCTCGGGGTAGGAGGTGGCGGGCAGGTAGGCGAGGCCGCCGGGGGGGGTGTCGTCCCAGGCCTGGGAGAGGGTGACCGGCCGCACGCGGGCGGCGGCGGCGTCCGGGGGAAAGAGGTCGAGGAAGGCCTGGAGCCAGCCCTGGCCGTGGACGCGGTCCCAGGTGCCGGGCCAGGCGCCGAACTTCTCGAGGTCGTCGGCGAAGACCCAGACCGAACCCGGGTGGGTGTGGGCCCGGCCTTCGAGCACGGCCATGATCTGGTCGGGGTCGGCGTAGGGCAGGAGGTAGCGCAGGCCCTTGGAGATGGGGAACAGGCCGAGAGGGTGGCCCTGGTCCTCGGTGAGGAAGGGCCGGGAGAGGGCCTCCTCCTCGAACCCGGCCTGCAGGAAGCCGTGCTCGTCGAGCAGGGTGAACTGGTAGCCTGCCCCGGCCAGGTCGGCGGCCAGGGATGGCTCCCAGAACCGCTCCGCCAGCCAGGCGCCGCGGGGCCTGACCCCGAAGGTCTGGTGGAGGCGCTGGCGGTAAGCGTGGAGCTGGTCGTGCCGGTCGATGGCGGGGATCAGGGGCAGGAGGGCCTCGTGCCAGGCGCCGCCCAGCAGTTCCGCCTGGCCGGTTTCGACCATGGCCCCGAGCCGCTCGACCAGTTCGGGATCGAGGGCTTCCAGGCGTTCGAGCAGACTGCCGCTCAGGTGCAGGGTGAACGGGAGGTGGGGCCGCTCGGCCAGGGCGGTCAAGACCGGCCGATAGGAGCGGGTGATGACCTGCCGCACCACCTCGTCGGAGTTGGCCGCGGGCTGATGGGCATGGAAGACCAGGGCAAAGCGGAGGGAGGGGGCGGTCATGGGGCGGCCTTCCAGGCGGTTTCCAGGTCTTTCAGGGCGTCGCGGGGCGGCAGGTCGCCGTTCAGGATCTTCATCAGAGCGTCGGTCACGGCCTGGTAGAAGCGGCTGGTCTGCAGGTGGCTGTCGACAGGGTTGCCCGTCTGCAGCTGCAGGATGAACGGCCGCAGGAAGGGATCGTTCTTCAGCTCGGGGTCGGCGAACAGCGACTTGCGGGCGGGGATCCCGTAGTTGGTCTTCGACAGGGAGGTTTCGACCTCCTTCGAGCACAGGAAGCGCAGGAACCGCACGGCGGCCGCCTTGTGCCTCGTGCCCTTGGGAATGGTCATGCACTGCACGCCGATCGAGGTGAAGCGGCCGGCCGGGCCCTGGGGCATTTCGGCCACTCCGAGGTTGTCGGACCGATCCTTGAAGGCGGGTCCGGACAGGATGGGGCGGATGGCCCAGGGGCCGTTGACGATCATGCTGACCTGGCCGCTGCGGAAGCTTTGCATCATCAGCTCGTAGGCGTTGGACCGCAGGTTGACGGGGGGCACCGCCTTCTCGGTCTCCTTCAGGTCGAGGAGGAACTGGATGGCCTTGAGGGTCTGGTCGGAGGCGAAGACCAGACCGCCGGTGTTGTCGAAATACCGGCCGCCGAAGGAGAACAGGACCGGTTCGAACCACCAGGCGTCCGGGTTGAGGAAGAACCCGTAGCGGCCCTTCCCCGCATCGGTCAGGGTGCGGGCCGCCTCCCGGAAGGCGTCGAAATCGGCCGGCGGGGCGACGTTGGCGTCTTTCAGGTGGGTCTTGTTGTAGAACAGGGCGAGACAGTCAACCGACTGGGGCAGGCCCCAGACCTTGCCGTCGATGGTGACCACCTGGCGGGCGAAGGGGACGAGATCCTCGAGATCCTCGGTCAGGCCGCCCGGGTCGAGGTCCTCGAGCCGGCCGGCCCGGACAAAGTCGGACAGCCAGAACCGGTCGGTGCGGAAGACGTCGGGGGCGACCCCCGCCTTCATGCCCTGCTCGAACTTGAGGCGGGCGTCGTAGAACGAGACCTTCTCGACGAGCACCTGGATGTCGGGGTTCTGGTCCATGAAGGTCTTGATCAGGCCGGGCAGAACCTCGGATTCCATGACCCCCATGGTGTTCCAGAAGGTGAGTTTGGCCCGCCCCGTCTCCGGAGTCGGGGCGGTCTTCTGGGAACAGCCCGGCGTCAGAGCCACCCCCACCATCAGGGCCAGCAGAAGTGCGGCGAAGCCGGCGGGGCCCGGGCCTGGCGACGGGGGCCGGCCACCGTTCATGGTCGGCGGCTCCCGGGGGGGAGGTGAAGCATGGTCATCAGCGCTCGTCCTGGCGGGCCACCCGGTCGGTGGTCTGCTCGTGGAAGAGATGGAAGCGCGACAGCGGGATGTGGGCGGTGACCTCCTGTCCCACCTCGACCTTGACGGTGGGATCGACCCGGGCGTTGAGGGTATGGCCGAGCCCGGTCAGGTAGAGGTAGGTTTCGGCGCCCATCGGTTCGATCAGGTCGACGCGGCAGGGCAGGGACAGCGAGGGCTCGCCGCCGGCGCCGGCGTTGATCAGGATGTGCTCCGGGCGGATGCCGAGGATGAGTTTGTCCGTGCCGGGGTTCTTGAACAGCTGGTCGAGGGCGACCTCCCAGGCGTGGGTCGGGGAGCCGTCAGCCGCGGGCAGGTCGAGGCCCTTGCCCGAGCGGTTGACCTTGAGCAGGTTCATGGGCGGGGAGCCGACGAAGGTGGCGACGAAGGTGTTGGCGGGGCGGGCATAGATGACCCCCGGTTCGTCATACTGCTGGATGATGCCGTTGTGCAGGAGGACGATGCGGTCGGCCATGGTCATGGCCTCGACCTGGTCGTGGGTGACGTAGACGAAGGTGGTTTGCAGGCGCTGGTGCAGTTTCTTGATCTCGGCCCGCATCTGGACGCGCAGTTTGGCGTCGAGGTTGGAGAGCGGCTCGTCCATCAGGAAGACCTTGGGCTCGCGGACGATGGCGCGGCCGAGGGCCACGCGCTGGCGCTGGCCGCCCGACAGCTGTTTGGGCAGGCGTTCGAGGAACGTTTCCAGGCCGAGGATCTTGGCGGCCTCATCGACCCGTTTGTCGATCTCGGGCTGGGGGAAATGCCGCAACTGCAGGCCGAAGGACATGTTCTCCCGGACGTTCATGTGCGGATAGAGGGCGTAGTTCTGGAAGACCATGGCGATGTCGCGGTCCTTGGGGGGGAGGTTGTTGACCACCACGTCGCCGATGGAGATCTCCCCCGAAGTGATGTCCTCCAGCCCGGCGATCATGCGCAGACTGGTCGACTTGCCGCAGCCCGAGGGCCCGACGAGGACCACGAACTCCTTGTCCTTGATGTGCAGGTCGATGCCCTTGACGGTGGCGGCGGCGGCCCCCTCGTACTGCTTGACGACCTTCCGGAACGTGATCGAAGCCATGTTCTTCCTCGCTCTATAGGATGTCTTCCAGCGCCACGGCCTCGTTCTGAGGGGTGGGCTGGAACACGGGCCGGTGGCCCGCTTGGATGATCAGGTCGAAATGCCGGCGGTCCTCGTCGTCGAGGTGGAGGGCCTCGCGCAGTTCGGTCTTGCCGGGACGGGCGTGCAGGCCGCCGACGTTGAGGATTTCGGGTACCAGGCCGGCCTGCAGGCAGGCCCAGGCGTCCTTCGGGGAGGCGGCCAGGACCAGGCTTTCGAAGGGCAGATCGGGGCGGCCGCCCAGGATGGCGGGAGGGTGGAACTCGATCTCCACCTCGGGGGGTACCGACAGGCGCATCATCTCCTGGCGCATGGCGTCGGCGGCCACCCGCTCGTTGGCCACGAAGATCGCTTGGGTGCCGAGATGAGGGACCCAGCCGACGATGACCTGGCCATGGACCAGGCGGTCATCGATCCGGAGGAACTTGATGGGGGTGCCCACGTGGACGGCCTTTCCGGGTAGGGTCACTTCTTCCGGCGCGCGCGCTCTTCGAAGAAGTCCTTCAGGTCGATGATCCCCTTCACACCGCCGCCATGGACCTTGCGGGCCAGGGTCAGCAGGTCGAGGGAACCGCGTTGACTGACGGCCTCCATGACCATGGGGAGATTCACCCCGGTCAGGATGCGGATCCAGTCCTGGGA
>CAZKPI010000147.1:2643-9523 GCA_964554555.1 uncultured bacterium | reverse complement strand
CTGCTTCTTGATGTCGAGGGAACGGCCGAGGGCCTGGCTCATCTGCTTGAGGAAGGCCTCGTCATGGGTGAGCTTTTCGAGGGTCTCGGCGGTGGTCTTTTCCCAGGCCTGGAGCATGGTGCGGCCGAAATCGAAGGGGTTGGTCATGGGTTCCTCCGGGGGGGGATGGCGTCGAGCCAGTCGGCAGTCTCGCGCTGGACGACCTCGCAGATGGGCCGGCCGACCGAGATCGAGTGGTGGGTGGCGTCATACTCGCGGTCGGTGGTGCGACAGCCGGTCAACAGCCCGGCGGTACGACTGCAGGTCGAGGGGGGGGCGATGTAGTCGTTGCGGGCATAGAGGTTCAGGGTCGGGCAGGTGATGGCGCCCAGATCGAGACGGCGGCCGCCCAGCAGGAACTGGCCCTTGGCCAGCTGGTTTTCCTGGTAGCAGTTCCTGATGATCTCCTTGAAGACCCGGCCCGGGAAGGGGACGTTGTCGGTTCCCCACCGGTCGAGACTGCGGAAGTTCGTCAGGAAGGCGTCGTTCATGATGTTGTCGTAGAGGGTGCGGCCCTTGGCGAGGGTCGCTTTGGGGTTCATCCAGGGGAAGGAGGCGTGCAGAAGTTTGTCGGGAACCACGCCGAAGGCCTCGGCGATCTTCTCGGGCTGGAAGAACTCCTTGTTCGTCCAGAGCGAGAGGAGGCCGGCATCGGTGAAATCCAGGGGGGTGGTGAGCAGGACCAGGCCCTCATACCGCTCGGGCCGGCGGGCGGCCATCATGGCCGCCAGGGTGCCGCCCAGGCAGTAGCCGAACAGGAACAGCCGGTCGACCCGGTGCCGGCGGCAGATGCGCTCCACGGCCCGGCGGGCCACCGTTTCGAGGTAGTAGTCGAGACCGAGGTTGGCGTGCTCGGGGCCGGGGAATCCCCAGTCGAGCATGTAAACCTGGTAGCCGCGTTTGCCCAGGGCCTCGATGAAGCTGTGGCCGGGCATCAGGTCGAGGATGTACCAGCGGTTGATGAACGAGTAGATCATCAGCAGGGGGATGGGACGGGGGGTGACCCCGGCGGGAACCGGGAACTCGAGGAGCTGGCAGGACCCTTCCTCATACCAGGTGCGGCGGGGGGTGAGGGCCATGCCGAGCGAGGCCAGCTGGTCGTCGTCGGCGCGGTCGCCGCGGGCCGAGGCCTGCTGGAGGTAATCCAGGAACTTGCGGGCTTTGGCCAGCTCACTCTCGAGCTGGTCCTGCGGGTGGGGGGAGTCTGCCGTCTGCGGGTCGGCCATGGGTTCCCTTCCTTTCCTCTGGGGGTTGCCGACAGTATAGGATTTCGCAATGCAAAAAGCAAGGGTTCGCCGGGCCGGCTTCGGGGGGCGGGGCCGGATGGAGAGGGCCCCGGCCCCGATGGGCGCCTGGCCGGGAGAACCCCGGCAGGCGGCCGGGCGGACCCATGGGGAAAGGCCGCCGTTGCACGCGCGGCGGGAGAGGGCTACCATGGGGGCGGCCCCCTTCCCCACCCCATCAGCCGGAAAGGACCTGTCCATGCCGCGAGACTGTGCCGCCCTCGAACCGTTCCTTCACGATTTCCTGACCCTCAAGAAACTGCGCCGCACCGGCTGGCAACTGCGCGGCCTGCGCACCGGGGAGTCGCTGGCCGACCATTGCTTCGGGGTCGTCCTGCTGACCATGGTGCTGGCCGACCAGATCACCACGCACCGCCTCGACCGGGCGCGGGCGATGGCCCTGGCCGCCGTCCACGAACTCGCCGAGGCGCGGGTGGGCGACATCCCCTTCACCGCCCTGAAATACTTTCCCGACAAGGCGCGGGCCGAGGACCACGCCATGCGCGACCTGCTGGAGCCGCTCGGCCGGCCGGGCGAGGAGTATCTCGCCCTGTTCCGGGAGTTCGAGGCCGGCGCCACCCCGGAGGCCCGCTTCGTGCGGGCCATCGACAAGCTCGAGATGCTGGTGACCGCCCGCGACTACGAACACACGGGCATGGAGTCGCTGGGCGACTTCTGGACCAATGCCGCCACCTTCGCCGCCTTCGCCGAGTTCCCCGAGATCGAGGCTTTGGCCCGCCACCTCGCCGCCACCCGCGACCGCAAGAACCGCCCCCAGCCCGTTGAGAATCAGGATCACCACAAAGGCACAGAGACACAGAGGTAAGAAGGTTGCCATCCCCTTCTCTCCATGGGTTTTCCTCCAGACTGTCTTCCTCTGTGCCTCCGTGCCTCGGTGGTGAACCCCTCTTCTTCCTTCTTTCCCAGGTTCCTTGTTCCCGGGACCTCGAGACAGGCGGGGTGTTCATGGGCCGGGAAAAAAAATGGGCCGGGGTTACCCGGCCCGAAATTAAGGAGGCAAACAAATCCATCACCAATGTCGTCCCGAAATGAGGTTTCGTGAAGGGTTTCCCGGCCGACGCCGGCGGACACCGGCCGACATCGGCGGACATCGCGCAACCAGGGGCAATTGTTTACAGATTCGCCGTACAAAAAGATTTTTGAAAAAAAAACCATGATCCGTTCCAGGGCTAACCGACCGCGAAGCGGAGCTTCCGCGAGGGGAACGCCCCAGCGTTTCCCTCGCCAGAAGCAAGGGTCCAGGGCGGTCGGCCCTGGTGGGGTGGAAGGGGCAAAGCCCCTTCGCCAGGTCTTGATGCGGATCATCGTTGTTTTCACCCCGAGTCCCGTACCGGCATGACCACCCTCCGCCTGATCCCCTTCGCGGTCGGAACCGCCGCCCGCAACATGGCCATCGACGAAGCGCTCCTGCGGTCGGTGGCCGGCGGCTGTTCGGGGCCGGTCCTGCGGTTCTACGGCTGGCGGCCCTTTGCCCTCTCCTTCGGCTACGCCCAGCGGATCGAGCGGATCGTCGATCCCGGACGCGCCGCCGCGGCGGGCATCGGCCTGGTCCGGCGCATGACGGGGGGAAGGATGGTCTTCCATGCCCGCGAGGTGACCTTCTCTCTGGTGGTTCCCGAAGCCTTTTTCGCCGGCCGCCCCGGAGTGGGTCCGGCCTTCCTCGACCGCTTCCTGGCCCTGCTGGCCCCGTTCGTGACGGCTCTGACCGCCGCCGGCCTTCCCGCCCGGTTTGCCGGCGAAGGGGAAACCTCTGCCGGTCATGGGACCGCCGACCGGGTGCACTGCTACCAGGCGGCGGTCGGGCATTCGGTCTTCGCGGGCGACCGGAAGCTGATCGGGGCGGCTGGCGTCCGGCGGGACGGGGTGATGGCCGTCCACGGGTCGTTGCCGGTGGAGCCGGAGGTCCTGCCGGCCGACGTGTTCCGGGAGGCCGGGGTGGCCCGGGAAGGGGCGGCCCTGCGCCCCGCCTTTCTCGCCGACTGGCTGACCCCCGCCGCGATCGACGCCCTGCCCCGGTCGATCGCGGCCGCCTGGAGTGAGGCCTGGGGTGTCGCCTGGCAGGCTGGTTCCCTGGCCGCCGGCGAGATGGCGGCGGCGGACCGCCTGGCCCGGGACCGCTATTCCCGCCTCGACTGGAAGATCGGCGAACCGGGGTGGGAAACGGTCGAAGCGGCACTGGCACGGCTGTGGGCGGGGCATGGTTCCCCGCCTGACTGACCGCCGGGTATCCGGGCTCCGGTGCGGTTGTCCTTCCTCCCCATTTTCCCCTGTTTGGTTTCCGTTGCATTTCTTCCCCGATGATGTATTATGGTTGGCTTGGCGGGTGGAAGGTCGTCTTCCCCCTGCCAGATTGGGTACCCCTCTACTGAACTTCTGAGAGGAAGGTCGGATGTCCGTCGAAGTCATCCAGTTGCCGCGGGGCGGCACCCTGCTGAAGACCCCGGCCGGTCTCCTGCAGGTCGGAGCCACGCCGGAAACCATCAAGGATTCGATGAAGCTGTGCGGCGAGGTTCCCGATGCCTTCGTCCTGCCCAACAAGCTGTTCAGCGCCGAGCGCGGGGTGTCGCTGGCCGACCTCGAGTTCCCCGCCTACTACAATTTCTTCCTGAAAAAACGCGCCATCAAGGTGATCGGGCAGACCCACCAGATCGAGACCATCCTCGGGGTCCTGAAGGAAGCCGTCTTCGGTCCCGACCTGATCAACCTCGCCCGCGAATTCCCCTATGGCACCAACCACGATCTGATCCCCAACCTGCGGGCCGAGATGGATTTCCTGCGCGCCCGGGATCCATCGGGCCTGCGCAAGATGGAGATGGCCGACATGGCGGTGGGCATCCCCTGGGGGCCGTCCAACCGCGTGCCGTTCGGCGGCCTGGCCCTGGAACGCACGGCCAAGGGCATGGTGCGGGTGGTGGAAGGGGCCAGCGTCCTGGCCGAGGTTCCCCTCGACGTCACCTTCGGCCCCCCCCGCGAGTTCCCCCAGCGGCAGAAACCGTTCGAACCGCCCCTGTTCGGGGTCACCGTGATCGGTTCCGGTTCCGGGTTCGATCCCAAGGAGATGACCAGCGGGTTCATCCTCTGGATCAACCGGCGCGGCGTGCTGGTCGATCCGCCGGTCGACTCGACCCTGTGGCTGAAGGCGATGGACATCAACCCCCGCCTGATCGACGACTGCATCCTGACCCACTGCCATGCCGACCACGACTCGGGCATCCTGCAAAAACTGCTCGAGGAGAAAAAGATCAACCTCTACACGACCGAGACCATCATGGAGAGTTTCCTGCGCAAGTACCGGTGCCTGACCGGGCTGACGCAGAAGACCTTCATGGGGCTGTTCCATTTCCATCCGGTGACGCTCGGGGTGCCGATCCGCATCCATGGCGGCGAGTTCCGGTTCTTCTACACCCTGCATTCGGTGCCGACCATCGGCCTCGAGGTCTACTTCCAGGGGAAGAGTTTCGTCTACTCGTCCGATTCGCTCTACGACGCGCCCAGCGTCCGCAAGCTCTACGAGATGGGGTCGATCAACCGGTACCGGATGATCGAGCTGGTCAACTTCCCGTGGCACCATACGGTCATCTTCCATGAGGCGGGCATCCCGCCCCTGCACACGCCGATCAAGAACCTGGCTGACCTGCCCGACGCCGTGCAGGAGCGCCTGTACCTGATCCACGTGTCCGAGAAGGCCATTCCCCCCAACAGCCGCATGCGCAAGGCCCCCGATGGCCCCGACGAGACGATCGTCATCCCCGTCAAGCCGCCGACCACCAACGAGGCGCTCGAATATCTCGACGTGATGAACCACATCGACCTGTTCACCGGTCTGCCCATCGAGAAGGCGCGCGAGTTCCTGACGCTGGTCAAGGTCGAGCGGTTCAGCGCCGGCGACGTGGTGATCAAGAAGGGCAGTATCGGCGACCGGTTCTTCATGATCGTCAACGGGCGGGCCAACGTGGTGCGTGACGGGCAACTGCTCAAGACCTACACGAACAACGACTACATCGGCGAGACCTCGATGATCCTCAACGCCCCGCGCAATGCCGACGTGATCGCGGAGAGCGACCTGAAGGTCCTGGTGATGGACAAGTACGACTTTTTGTACTTCATCCGCGGCTCCGAGATTGCGAGGCAGATGAAGGTCATCGCCGAGAACCGCGAGTTCAACACCTGGCAATTGTTCGACGACAGCCCGATGCTGAAGGGCCTGTCGCCCACCCAGCGCACCCAGATGCAGGGCATCATGACCCGGCTCGAGTTCCCGGCCGGCAAGACCCTGGCCCGCGAAGGCACCGACCGGGAAGCGTTCTTCCTGCTCGACTCGGGGTCGATCCGGCTCACCCGCCGCGGCAAGCCGCTCGGACAGGCCGGGCGCGGCAGTCTGTTCGCCAGGATCTACGCCAACCCGGTGCGCGGCAAGCACCGGTTCACCCTGACCACCACCAGCCTCGCGGTGGTCTACGGCATCGACGTGTTCGAATTCTACCGGTTCCTCGAACGGAACCCGGGCGTCTTCCTCCTGCTGAGGGAAGCGCGCATCCGACAGCAGATCTGCTGGGAAGACTGACCACCACCCGACGGAAAGGCAACCTGCCATGATCGACAAGTTCCAGGCCTCCCTGCTGGGCTACGCCATCGGTGACGCCCTTGCCGCCCCCATCGAGGACGTCATCCGCGATTCGTTCGAAGGCCCCAAGGTGATCACCGAGTATGTTCGGGCCTTCCCCTCGCACCCCGTCAGCCACCTGGAGCCGGGGCAGTACTCCGACGAGACGCAGATCATGCTGGTGGTCGCCGAGAGCCTGGTCGCGGCGCGCGGGTTTTCCGTCGAAGACCTGGCCAACCGGTTCGTCGACTGGTTCCAGGGCCAGAAGGCGCGCAGTGCCTGGCGGTTTCCCAGCAACACCATGATGAAGGCCTGCCGCAAGCTGGCTTCGGGCGTCCCCTGGAACCAGGCCGGCTTCCCGTCGGCAGGGGTCATTGCCACCGCCCGCACCGTCCCCATCGCGCTTGCCTTCTGGCGCACCCCCGCCCTTCTGCGCGACGCCATCGAGAAATCCTGCCGCATGACCCACACCGACCCGCGCGCGGTGGCGGCGGCCATGACTCTGGCCACCGCCATCCGCCTCGGCCTGGAGGGCGGGGAACCGGCCCCCGACGTGCTGGTCAACGCCGCCATCGAAAAGGCCCAGGGCTACTCGCCCGAGATCGTCAGGCGGCTCAAGACCCTGCGCGACGCCCTGCGGCTCGATCCCCCCGCCGCCATGGAACAGCTCGGCAACACCGGCTTCTGCTTCGACGGCGTGACGGCGGCCTTGTACTGGTTCTTCCGCCACCCGCGCCGGTTCGACGACATGATCATCGGGGCCGCCAACGTGGGCGGCGACTCCGACGCGATCGCCGCCATGGCCGGTGCCGTCTTCGGCGCCTTCAACGGCCTCTCCTCGATCTCAGAAAAGTGGCTGCGCCCCCTCGAGGACGCCGCCCGCATCCGGCAGTTGGGCTGTGACCTCTACCGCCTGGCCGTGCCGGCCAAGTGA
>CAZKPI010000147.1:1436-2543 GCA_964554555.1 uncultured bacterium | reverse complement strand
GACCTGACCCACCTGGATGGCGCGGGGCGCGTCAAAATGGTCGATGTCGGGGAAAAGCCGGTCTCGGCGCGGCTGGCCGTCGCCTTCGGCGCCGCCTGGCTGGGCACGGAACCGCTTGGTCTGCTGTTGGGCGGGAAACTGGCCAAGGGCGATGCCCTGGCCGCCTCGCGGGTCGCCGGCATCATGGCCGCCAAGCGCACGTCGGAGCTGATCCCGCTCACCCACCCGATCCGACTCGACGCGGTCGGGGTCCATTTCTTCCCGCTCGGGGCCGAGCGGCTCGGCGTGCTGGCCGAGGCGCGGGCCACCGACCGCACCGGGGTCGAAATGGAGGCGATGACCGCCGCCAGCGTGGCCCTGTTGAACGTCTACGACATGGTCAAGGGAGTGGCGCGCGGCGCGCGGCTCGAGGGGGTGCGGCTGGTACGCAAGACCGGCGGCAAGAGCGGCGACTGGCTGGGCGAGGGGGCGGCGGCCGGCCGCATCGAGAAGCTGGCGGTCAGCAAGGCGAAAGGCACGCCGAAAGATCCCTGCGACGAGGTCGAGATCGTTTTCGGCTTCGGCGTGGCGGGCGACGCCCACGGGGGCGACTGGCACCGGCAGGTCTCCCTGCTGGGGCTCGAGAGCATCCGTTCCATGCAGGCCAAGGGCCTCGCGGTCGATTTCGGCTCGTTCGCTGAAAACGTGGCCACCTCGGGTCTTAGGCTGTTTGAACTGCCGCTCGGCACCCTGCTGTTCGGCGGCGAGGGGGTCGTGCTCGAGGTCACCCAGATCGGCAAGGAATGCCACACCCGCTGTGCCGTGTACCACCAGGCCGGCGACTGCGTCATGCCCCGCGAAGGCATCTTCGCCCGCGTGCTGGCCGGCGGCCGCCTGCGCACCGGCGACCCCCTGCTGGCCATCCCCGTCCCGCCAGGCCTTCCAGGAAAACAGCCATGATCGCCAAACCCCCCATCCCCGGGGCCATCCACCGAATTCCGGGGACATGATACGGAATTCCGAGGAATTCCGTATCATGTCCCCGGAATTCGCGGAATTCGTTCCCCGCGCCACGCGGGTGGTTCGTGTGCTCGGGCGGTCGGGGTCGGGGAAGACCACGTTTATCGA
>CAZKPI010000147.1:0-1377 GCA_964554555.1 uncultured bacterium | reverse complement strand
CATCCATGAGTCCTCCGCAAACAGGGAAGGACACCGCTCTGCACTTCGCCGCGGGGGCCGTGGCCAGCGTCGGGTTGTCACCCGGGTATGCCGAAGCCTTCCTGCGCGACCCGGCCTTCGGCCTCGACGAGGTGATCACCTTCTTCGCGGGGAAGGTCGACCTGGTCATCGTGGAAGGCGCCCGCGAGGCCGACCTTCCCACCATCCTGCTCGGCGACCTGCCCCCCGGCGCCGTCGCGGGGCAGATCCTGCTTTCCCTTCCCCCACGACCCGATGCCTCGGAAGACCTGATGGCCAGCGTCCGCACCCTCCTTGCCACCTTGCCCCCCCGTTCCTGATCTGGGATAATGGAGAAAACGAGGGGCCAAGCGGTTATCTGAGCCAGCTGACCATCTGGGCCCGTTGTTCAGGAGGTGAACGCCGTGACGACCAGGCAGAGGGTGCTCAAAGCTCTGGAAGGCCTTGAAGATTCCGATTTGAAGAAGATCTATGAAGTGATAAAGAACATCGTCCGGGCGAAGCGTGAAGGAAAGAAACCCGGGTTTCTCGAAAAGGTTGCTGGCATCCAGATCGAAGGCCCGGTTGATTTTGCCGAGTGTCACGATGGTGTTGTCTGTGGACCACACCTTGGAAAGGGCCGTTTCGGCTTAGGAAAATGAAACACCCGTTTCGGAGGGTTGTATGAACCAGCCAATTATCGTTTCCGACCCGGGCATCATGATGGGAAAACCTGTCATTGCTGGCACCAGGATCACGGTTGAACTGATTCTCGAAAAACTAGGTGCAGGTGAGACCATCGAAGACCTCCTGGCGGCTCACCCGAGGTTGACCCGTGAAGGAATCCTGGCAGCCCTTCAATTTGCGGCGGAAGCCATGCGGGCGGACGTTGTCTACCCGGTTCGGAAGACGGCGTGATCGGCTTTTTTGTCGATGAAAGCGTCGACCAACCTTTGGCGGAGGCCCTTCGCTCCCTGGGGTATCCGGTCCGGTGTGTTGTCGAGACCGAACCGGGGTTGGTGGACGAAGAAGTGTTGAATCGGGCCAATGCGGAAGGGCTGATTCTTGCCACCGCTGACAAGGATTTTGGAGAACTGGTTTTTCGGAAACGGATGGTTGCCGCAGGGGTAATTTTGGTCCGGTTGGGAGGGTTGGCCATGGTCGAAAAGGTCCGGGTTTTCCAGATGTGCATCGCGGACCATTCCCGTGAGCTGGCTGGGTCATTTACGGTGGTGTCTGGATCAGGACTCCGAATACGGCGGCGGGGCCTCAATCAGCCTGAGGGCCGCCCCGGATAGGACAAGAACTTCTAATGGGGTCTGGCAGGGGTGCCGATACTGGGAGAGAGGATCTCTGGTTCATTGACAACCATGTACCGTT
>CAZKPI010000146.1:511-9541 GCA_964554555.1 uncultured bacterium | reverse complement strand
CAGGGGCGTGCGGGGATTGCCATGGTTCTGCCCGGGACGCCGCGGGTGGAGACGGCGGGCTGGGAATGCCGGGAGGGGCCGGTGAAGGATTCCCCCGCTTTCCGGCAGGCCCTGTCCGGTTGCGACCTGGTCATCAACCTGGCCGGCCATATGCACGGTCACCGGCCTTCGCGGTTTCGGGCCGCGAACGTGACGGCGGTGGAGGAATTGCTGAAGGCGCTTGGGCAGGTGTCCCCGCCGCCCCGGCTGATGCATGTCTCATCGGTGGCCGCCCTGGGGCCGGCTCGGGACGGGAAGCCGCTCGGGGAGAGGGATCCAGCCCGCCCTGTCTGCCTGTACGGGCGGAGCAAGCTGGCCGGGGAGCGGCTGGTCGCCGCCTGGGCGGCAGGACGGCAGGTGGCCGGGCCGCCTTCGGCCGTCCGCCTTCCCCTGGTGGTGCGCCCCTGCTCCGTCTACGGGCCGGGAGACCGCAACTTCCTCGACCTGTTCCGCTGGGCCCGCCGCGGGCTCTTTCCCCGGCTGGCGACCCGCACCAAGCAGGTGCAGCTGGTGTCGGTCGAGGACCTGGCCCGGGCCCTCTGGCGGGCGGCCGACGATCCCAGCCTGGACGGGATTCTTCACCTTTCAACCCGGCCATGGTGACCGACGACGACCTGGCCGCCGCGCTGGGCCGGGCCGTGGGCCGGACCCTGCGGCCGTTCTTCGTGCCGCCTGGGGCGGCGGCGATCGTGGGGCGGCTGTATGACCTGTTCGAGGCGGGGACAGGGACCGCCTCGCTCGTGAGCAGTGGAAAGATGCGGGAGATGAGCTTCCCATGCTGGCTGCAGGATTTCTCCCGCCAGGAGGCCCTCCTGCCAGGAATGTCCTGGACCGGCCTCGACGCGGGCATCGCCGCCACGGCGGCCTGGTATCGGGAGGTGGGGTGGTGAACGGCGCCCGCCGGGGACCGGCACCGGAAGGGCTGACCCGGACGTCTCCTGGTTCCCCCAGGGATGCTCCGACGCGGCCGGTCATGCCATTTTCGGCGGCAGGGAGGGGGGGGCGCGCCCTGGCCGGGGTGGCCGGCCGCATCCGGGGCCGGCCGGCCTTGCCGGGGACCATCCGGGCCCTCGATTTCCAGGTCGGCATGGCCTGGTTGGAAGGCAGGCGGTGAAGGCCGCGGAACGGGTTCCCCGATGCTGGCGGGAGGAATGGCCGGCGCCGCTGGCGCCGGTCTGCCCGAACTGCCGTGTGGCCCTCGTCGATGGTGCGGCCGGGCCGGGCGATGCTCCGGGGGCGGCCGGCCCGGCGGCGGTCTGTCCCAGGTGTGGGCTGGGACTGCGCCTTGAACCGGACAGCCGGCATCTCGATTTCTCGGCCTTCCTGGCGGCCAGTGAGACCGCGGCGGTCCGCAAAGTGGGCCTCGCCTACCGTTTCTACTCCCTCGCCTATGCCCCCCTGGCCCTGCTCAACATGCTGACCGTCTGGCGGGCCAGCCTGGGCCAACTGGTCCGGCACTATGCGCGGGCTTTGGGGGGGGCTGGCGGCGGCGGGCATGTCGCCGGTGACGGGGGCGTCGGTGCCGGCGGGGGCGGCCCTGGCGAGGGCGGGGCCGCGAAGAACCGGCTTCCGGCGGGAAGCCGTGGATGGTCGGCGATTGCCCCAAACCCGGGCCGGGTTGACCGGCCAGGTCCCGTCCTGGACGTGGCCATCGGCGACGGCGCACTGACCGCGCTCACCCTGCGGGTGGGGCGGGTCGATCCGGAGATCATCGGGCTCGACATCTCGGCGTCCATGCTGGGACGGGCCCGCCGGACCCTGGGCGGCAATCCCCGCTTCCGCAGTGTGCTGGCCGATGCGCGGCGGCCTCCCTTTGCCGGCGGGGCATTCAGACGGGTCTGCTGTTATGGGGGCCTGCACGTCATGGCCCACCCGGCGGAGGCCCTGGCCGCCATGGCTGGTGTCCTGGCCCGGGGGGGGCGGTTCTTCGCCTCGATCCTGCTGGGGCCGGGCGGGCGCTTCCCGGCCCATCTGGCCCGGCGCTATGTCGAACTGGGCTTTCTGTCATCGACCTTCGCCGAGGGGGGAATCCTGGAACTTGTCCGGCAGGCGGGTTTCCGGCCGGTGGAAGTGATCCGCAACGGTCGGATGCTGCTTCTCGAGGCGGTCAGGATCTGACTTCAGGGTGAGGGAGGGGGCGGGCGTCGCGGGGTCCCCACAGGGCCACACCGGCGGGGGTGAAGACCAGATCGAAGACGAGGGCGGCGGTGATGCTGAAGCAAAGCATCAGGCCGATCAGAAACTGGGCTTCGAACTCCGAGAAGAGCAGGACCAGAAAGCCGGCGAACAGGGCCAGGGAGGAGACGACCATGCCGCGCCCTGTCCGGACGATGGCGCGTGCCGCCGCTTCCGGGTTTGACCGGCCGCGGGCCTTCTGGGCCCGGAAGGCGGTCAGGAAATGGATGGTGTCATCGACCGCCAGGCCGAGGGCGATCCCGAAGATGGTGATGGTGGAAATCTTGATCGGCACGTCGAGAGCGGCCATGAACCCGAAGACGCAGACGAGGGGGCCGAGGTTGCCGGCCATGGCCCACCAGACGAGCCAAGGATCGCGGTGGAAGAGGACGAACACCAGGAAGGTGGCGGTGATGACGAAGCCCAGGCTGGTGACGAAGCTGGTGATGGTCTGGCGGTAGGTTTCCTGGATCATGACGGTGGTGCCGGTCAGCCGGAGGGTGGCGGAGGCATCCCCGAAGGAGGCCAGCCGTTCCCGGACCCGGTCGATGAAGGCCGCCGCCCGTTTCGACTCCACGTCGAACAGCCGGATCCTGATCTGCAGGGCGCCCAGGTCGCGGGCGATGAAATCCTGGCCGGCTCCGAGACTGCCGGCTGACAGGACGAGCCGGAAGAGGGCGGCGAGGGCCGAGTCGTCCGGTGGGAAGGCTGTGCCCTGGCCTGTTTCCGGCTGGAGCAGACGCCAGACTCCGACAAGGAAATCGGTGGGGCTGTCGACCTTTCCCACCTCGGGCATGGTGCGCAACAGGGCGGCCAGGGACGCCGCTGTCGCGAGGTAGCGGTGCCGCAGGACGGTTTCCCCGGGCGCGGCCTCCACCAGGACAGCGAGCGGCAGGAGGCCGCGGCAGGCTCTTTCCGCCTGCCGGATGGTCTTCATCAGCGGCGAGTCGGGCCAGAAATCGTCGAAGACAAAAGCCCGGACCTGGAGGCGGGTGGCGGCGAGTCCCGCGGCGAGGACGGCCGCGGACAAGACCAGGAGGGCCCCCCGGGGGTGGCGGCGGACGAAGGGGTGGAGGCAGTTCAGGACCCGGTGGATGACATCGTGACGGGGCCGGGGCGCGGGCGGGCGGGGCGAACGGGTCCAGGAGGCCAGGGCGGGCAGGAGGGTCATGGCCACGGCGAAGGCGATGGCGACGCCGATGGCGGAGACGAAGGCGAACTGGTGGACGAGGGTTACGGGGATGGTCAGCAAGGATCCGAAGCCGACGATCGTGGTGAGGGCGCATTGGGAGAGGGGCCGAAGGACCTCGGCGAAAGCCTGGGCCTGGCGGGAAGGGCCGGGGGCAGGTCCTGCCTTTCCCAGCCGGACGAGGGGATGACAGCAGTAGGTCGTTCCGGTGGTGACGAGGATGACAGGGGCCACCGAGGTCAGGAAGGAGAATTTCCAGCCGAGCCAGCCCATCAGGCCGAAGGTGCAGGCCAGGGTGAAGGCGGTGGTCAGAACGACGAGGACGATGTCCCAGAATCCGTTCAGGACGAAGAAGAGCACGGTGAGGGTCACAGCCAGCGAGAGGGGAAGGAGCCGCCGCTGGTCGTTCTGGATCATGACCATCCCGTCGGCGCGGGCCACCGGGATGCCGGCGAGGGTGAGGGTGGCGATGCCGGGGTGGGGGAGGGCGGCAAGGTGCGCCCGCAGGCGTTGAACGGCCTCCTGCCGGCCCCGGTGGTCGGACCAGTCCTCGGCCAGCCGGAGGATGAGCAGGGCGGTTCTCTCTTGCGGATTGACATAATTCATGAGGAAAGGACCGTCGAGGGAGAGATTGGCCGCGAACGCGGCCAGGGCGGCGGGGTCGGGCCGGCCGGCCGGAAAGAGCTGTTCCCGAAGAGGGCGGATGCGGATCTCCATGTCGTCGGGCGCGAAGGCCACGGGCACATCGAGCAGGGCATCGACCCGGCGGAGCATCGGCAGTCGGGCAAGGTCCGAGGCCAGGCGGTCGTAGGCTTCCAGGAAGGGGAAGGTCAGGATGTCGGGCGCCTCGCAGAGCACCAGGACGGCGTCATCGTCCCGGCCAAACCACCGGGTGTAGTCGGCGAATGCCCGGCGGTGCCGGTCCTCGTGCGAGAAAAAACTTTCGACCGCGAAATCGAGGTCTAGGGAGCGCAGACCGAATCCGCTGACACCAAGCAGGAGGATCCAGCCGGCCAGCACCAGGGCCCGGTGGCGGATGACCCACCCAAACCAAACCTCCATCCCGGATGCTCGCCCCTGTTCAGACATGCTCTCCAGGGTACCCGCCGGCACCCCCGCGGGCAAGACCTTTCCGCAGGGTACTCCTTTTGCCGGCCGCCGCCGGCGCGGGGTGATCACCAAGGGGGGGCAAGGAAGGGGCGGCTCCTGGCCGATCCGGTCGCGGCCGATTCTGGAACGTACCCGCCGGATGTCTCGTATTCCTGGCCAATCGCCGGGCAGGCGCCGGGGCGTCGTTTTGCATCAACGGCTGGCGTCCCGCCGTGACTCCTGGTTCGGAAAGCTTTTCACGCGGGTCTCGGGGGACCGTGGGCGTGGGGCCTGATGGACGAAGTTCAGCGCCAACAGGGGCCCGGCGTGGTACGGACAGCCGGGCTTGTCCTGTCGCCCATCGCGGCCTGGCCCTGGGGAGAGGGGCAGGTGGTATAATGAAGAAAAGAGCGAGTTGCCAATCGGGGAGGGAACCGATGAGGAAGGCAAGTCTGAACACCGGACGGGTGGTCCGCCTGGCGTTTGCCGCGCTGATCCTTCTGGCGGCGACCGCGGCCTGGTCGGCCGACAACTTTCTCGACACGCTCATGGAATCCGAAGAGGGCGGCCGTGCCAGCGAGGGGTCGCCTCCTTCCTCCCGGGCGCCGGCCGGAAATGCCGACCTCCAGCCGAAGGTCGATGCCGCCAAGGTGGCGTCAGCCCAGGCGGCTTACGTGCAGGCGTACACCACCTACATCAACCTCGTCACCCAGGGGACCGGCACCCCTGCGGCGATCGAGCAGGCGCTCACCGCCTATCTGAAAGCCTACCGGGACTACGTCGCGGCGGTGGAGGGGGCCGCCAACCAGGAGGCCGACGAGCGGCAGACCTGTTCCGACAACAAGGCCCTCCTGACCAGCAAGGTCGTCGAGTACAACCTTTCCCACCCGGCCATGATGGATGTCCTCGACCAGTCCAAGCTCGGTGTCTCCGTCTCCTGCCCGAGCGGGGGCGTCTATTCGGGCACCAACCTGACCGCCTCGGGCACCATCGTCTGCGCCCTGCACGATGCCGATCAGGCCATCAACATCTGCGAGGAGTACAAGAAGGCCATCACGGCGAAAGTCGAAGCCTACAACGCCACCCACACGGTGATGATGGACACCCTCGATCTGAAAGAACTCGGCATGCCCATCGTCTGCCCCCTCAACTGGATCTACGTGGGAACCTGCCTGACCGGCTCCGGCACCGTGCTGTGCACCGGCCACGACACGGCCGTGGCCAAGGAGCGGTGCGAGGCGAACCGGAACCTGATCACCGAGCGGCTGGTCGAATACAACAAGACCCACGCCGAGATGATGGACGTGCTGGACCTCGCCAAGCTGGGGTTGTTCGTCGCCTGCCCGTTCAACGGCACCTACTCGGGGACCAACCTGACCGGGTCCGGCACCATCCGGTGCTCCATTCACGCTCCCTGATCGCGAACCTTCCCGACTGACCGGAGGCCGGAATCTTCCCCTGGTTGCCCGCCGGCAGAGGCCGCCGTTCCGCGCACTGCGCGTGGGGGCCCTCGCCCTTCGGCGCCCGGGGTGAGTCCGGGGTCGGGTGAGGAGCCGCCAGATCCTCATGTCCGAAACCTTCATCACTTGAAGGGGGAACGTCAGGCGCCACCGTGCTGGATTGCCCTGGTCGCCCTCCCTCCGGTCGAACTGCCGGAGGGCCGAGACGAGGGGTTCCCAACGGATTTGGCTGGCCGGGCATGCCGCCGTCCAGGAAAGGAAAAACCCCCGACCGGGGTGGCCGGGGGTGCGGGAAGACGGGAGCGCTGGCGCGCGGGTCAGTGCTGGGCGACGATCTTGCGCGCGACCTTGGTGAGTGTCTCGAGCCGCTTGGGCTGGATGTACTGGGCGACCACGTCGAGGGGCGGATTGATGTGGATCCGCTGGATGCCGGTCACGAGCCGGACCTCGTAATCCTTGACCTCCCGGGAGCTCTGATAGGTGGTCGTCTTGAGCTGGGTGGCGAACACGAACAGCTTCTGGTCCGGGGCGATCTTCTGCTGGAGTGCGGTGGCCATGCCCCAGACGGGGACCGTTCCCAGCTGTTTCCCGTCGTTCGACCAGCCGATGTACTGCTTGCCGGGGACGGCGGCGGCGACCCGGAAGTCGCCGAACTCGGTGACGCCGCTGGCGCCGGTGTTGAGGGAACCGCTGATCCTGGTGACGTACCAGGTGACCGCCTCGCCAATCAGCAGACGGCCCATCTCGATCTGGGCCTCGCGGAAATTGGCCGGAGCGCCGGCCTTGGGGGTGACCTTCAGCACGACTTTGGTGCCGAGGTCCTTGGCGATCGAGAAGGTGAACCAGCGCTTGTCGAAGACGTTCATCTGGAGGGGATCGGTGCCGATCTCGTCGAGCTTGGCGCGGGGATCGACGCGGGTGAGGTAGGTCTTGGTGTGGTCGCCCATGATGAGGCAGAACCAGTTGGAGATCTTCTTGTCGTTCGGGGTGTGGTAGCCCACCCAGGTGGGCTTGAACAGCTTCTTGTGCTCGTCGGTGGCCAGCTTGTGGATGACCGCGAGGACACCGTCCTTGATGACATCCAGCAGGGGGGCCAGGGGGCCGCGGTCGGCATTGAGGTATTCCGAGCCGTCGATGATCAGGCCCTCGTAATCGTAGGACTTGTCGGTCACGAAGTCGTACATGTCGGCGATGCGCGGATCGGAGGTCTGCTTCAGGACCTTGAAGGCGGCCATCCCGGATTTCACCCAGTTCTGCGATTCCTCGAAGTGGGCGACAATCTCGTCGGCGGTTACGGCCAGGGCGGCCGGGGCGACGAGCAGACACAGGAACAACCCAAAAGCCAGTTTCCTCATGCGGGTCCTCCGATGCGTATTCCCTTTGCTTTGGCAGGGTGAAAAAATGCTACTGCGCGGCACCGGGGGTGTCAAGATCGGGAAGCGCGCAGGTTCTGCGAGGGAAGGAGGCTGGCCAAGGTCGGGGAGGTCACGCCATCGCCTCAGAGGGCCGGGCCGGTCGGCTGGCATGCCCGGCCGGACCCTTGGCTTTCCGCGCCAGATACGGCTTGGCGTAGGCCGGCGGACGCTGTCGATGAGTTCGGCCAGGAGAGGCTAGAGCGACGCATCGACCTTCAGGCGGGCCAGGCGGAACCCGTGCTGGTCAGCCAGGGCCAGGATTTCGAGCACCTTCTGCTTGTCGATCGGCCCGATGGAAAAATCCTCCCAGCGGCGCGCGAGGCCGAGCAGGATCGTTTCGGCCATACAGGCGTAGACCAGGCCTGGGTCAAGGGGAAGGGCCCCGATGTTCAGCACCTCGTGGTTGGGGAGGGCGACAATGCCCCCCTTGAACACCTCGACCCCCTGACGGCGGGCGGCTTCGGGAGTGAGAGCGGCCGGCAGGCTGACGTCGCAGACGACGGCTTCGGGGGCGAGGTCGGCCGGACCGATGAAGGGCTGGGCGGCGTTGGCGGCCGCCATGACCACCGGGCAGGCGGGCAGGGAGCCGAGGTCGGCGATCTCGATGGGGAGGTCGGCGTTCTTCCGGCCGGCCAGGACCTCCTGCAGGCGGGCGCCGAAGGTGCGTTCACCGGCCTCCTTGGCCTGGGCGCGGATCCGGTGGAGTTCGCGCGGGCCGATCGTCCGGTGCAGGAAGGTTGCGAGGGGGGTGTCGACCGCCCCGGTCTGGGCCCGGGCGGCCTGTTCCGCGAGGATGGTGTCCCGGGTCTCCTCGAGCCGCCGGCGGGAGTCGGCGGCGGTGCCGCCGATCAGGACAAGGCGGCCGGCCCGGTCGGCGAGCAGGCGGGCGAAGGTCGAGCCGATGTTCCCGCCGGCCCCGACGATGGCGACGCGCAGAGCGGGCCAGGCGAGGCCGCGCCGTTGGACCTCCTGTTCCAGAGCCCGCATGGCCATGCCCGCGGTGAGGGTATTGCCGGAGGTGAAGGCGATCCCGGGCACGCAGAGTTCCTGGCAATTGCGGGTGAGGATCGAGGTGAACTGGCCGAACCCGACCAGGCGGGCGCCGGCGGCCCGGGCGGCTTCGACCGCCTGCCGGATCTGACGGCGGACCGTTCCCAGATCGTGGTGGCGGAGGTGCCGCAGAAGAATGGCGGAGGAGACGGAGAGGCCGACGAAGTTGAAATTGACCACCGGGCCAAGGGGCGAGGCGATGTCGCGGGAGGCGAAGAGGCAGGGGTCGATGTACTTCCAGGTGCGTTCGACGAGGCTTTCCAGCTGGGAAGGGGTGAACCGCGCCAGGGCGGGTTCGTGGCGGGCGAGGAACCCCGGGTCGATGAAATGGCCGAGGAAGGCCACCTTCTCGGGGGCCCGCGGTTCCGTCTGCATGATGACGTCCGGCTCGCGGCGGCAGTCCTGGATGATCTCGCGGCCGGGCCGGCCGGCGCGGAATTCCGGCAGGATGAACTTGACCAGGTGGAAGGTGTCGCGCTGGCGCAGGATGCGGCAGAGGGCGGCGAACCCGCGCATGGTGCGGTCCATTTCGCGGGCGGGGACCAGCACGGACGGCTCGATGCGGATGGTGCGCAGGGCGTTGAGAGCGGGGGCCACCCGCAGTCCGTGCGCG
>CAZKPI010000146.1:0-501 GCA_964554555.1 uncultured bacterium | reverse complement strand
TGCAGGAGGTAGGAGGCGAACAGGTAGCCGAGGTCGCCCTGACCGGCGAGGAAGCGCAGGAGGTTACTGCCGCTCTCGCGCAGATCGTGGAACTCGACGCCGAGGAGCAGGCCCCGGCCGCGCACCTCGCGGATCACGTCGGGAAACTCCGCCTGCAGGGCCCGCAGGCGGGTCAGCCACGCCTCCCCCGCCTGGCGGACGGCAGACAGCAGGGCGCCGTCGTTCTCGGCCAGAGCGTCGAGCACGGCGAGGGCGACCCGGCTGGACAGTTCGTCCTCGGCGTAGGTGGACGTGTGGATGATGCCGAACTCGTCCTCTGAGATGCCGCGCTGGGAGAGCACCGCCGAAATCTTGACCAGCCCGGCCCCGAGGAACTTGGAGAGGAGGACGAAGTCGGGGGCGGGGGCCCCGGCTGATTCCCAGGCGAAGACGGTGCCGGTCCGGCCGAGGCCGGTCTGGATCTCGTCGGCCACGACGGGGAGCCCCTCCGCGCGGCAGATG
>CAZKPI010000145.1:0-9584 GCA_964554555.1 uncultured bacterium | reverse complement strand
ACTCCCTCCCGGTTCCGGAATCGCCCGAGGAGGCGCGGGAGATGCTGAGGGAGATGGCGGCCATGGCCCTGGCCGACGGGCGGCTCAGCGACGACGAAATGGCCCTGCTGACGGCGTTCGGCAAACGCATCGCCCTCTCGCCCGTCGACGTGAAGATGCTCATCACCAAAGAGCGCGGCCGCCTGTTCCAGGAGGCCCGCCGCGCCCTGCAGGAGCTCAAGAACCTCCCCCGTGACTTGCCCCCGGCCTAGCCGGAAGGGTGGTGAAAGGCCGGCGGTTGCCCCGGGAGCAGGAACAGCCGCAACAGCCGCCCTTGCCGCGGGTGAACGCGGATCGACGCCGCGACCTTTCCGCTCTCATCCGCGTTGATCGCGGGCTGGCATCGTTCGCCCGCCGGAACCAGGGGCTGGCCCGGCCGGCCAGGGCCCGCGACCGGCCCCCCGCCTCCCCGGACGCGGAACGGGGGCGGGAACCGTTCTTCCCGCCCCCGTCAGGTGATCGAGCGGACGATCAGGACATCTTGTAGCCGCACTCCGGACAGAACTTCGCCCCCGCCGCGATCGGCTTCTGACAGCCAGGGCAGGAGGCGCTCTGCGGGGCCCCGCACTCCGGGCAGAACTTCTGGCCGGCGGGCATCGGCTTCCTGCACGCCACGCAGGCGGCCTGGCCGGCGGTGCTGGGCTTGCCGCAGTTCGGGCAGAACTTGGCCGTGGCGGCCATCGGCGACTGACAGCCGGAGCAGGCGACGGTGGGGCCGGCCGCCGGGCCCACTGGCATCGGCTGGAAGGCGGCCCCCATCGACTGGCCAAGGCCCATGGCCGCACCGAAACCGACACCCATGCCGGGAAGGCCGCCAGGGTTGTGGGAAGCGGCATTGAGGGCCTTCAACTGCTCGACCCGGGTGTAGTTGTTCATACTGCCCCCGTCGATGTCGCCCAGGGCCTTGACCGCCTGCGCCTCGGCCATCTGGTCGGCGATCTTGTTGATGCGGCGCTTGGTATCGTCGTCGAAGTCGGTGTTCTCGATGCGGAAGTCGGTCAGCTCAAAGCCGAGCGGCGGGAAGATGTCGGCCACCCGCTTGCGCAATTCGGTCGACAGCTCCATCCGTTTCTTGTCGATCTCGGAATAGCTGAACCCCGACTGGGCGAACAGGTCGGCCAGCGGGGTCAGGATGCGGTCAACGATGATGTTGCGGATCTCGGCGATGGTGAAGATCTCGCGGTTACTGCTGATCTCGGTGAAGAACTTGCGCGGGTCGCAGATCCTGAACGAAAAGTTGCCGAAGGCGCGCAAGCCGACCGGGAACTTGTACTTCGGGTCGTCATACTTGATGGGGGCCTTGGTTCCCCATTTCTGGTTCAGGAAGTCGGTGAGCCGCACGAAGTAGATGTTCGCCTTGTGCTCGGACACGAACCCCTGCATGACCTTGGTGATCGTCGTCCAGAACGGGAGGTTGGCCGTGCGCAGTTCGAACAGGCCGGGATAGTCGTGGATCGCCTGCACCTGCCCCTGATAAACGAAGATGGCCGCCTGGCCGGGGTTGACCAGCAGTTTCGACGCGTTCTTCAACTCGTCGCTGCCGCCATCCCACCGCCAGATGAGCACTTCCGGGGACGGATCCTTCCACTCGATGACCGACCTGAGCTGGTTGCTGAAAAAACCCATGGTGGTACTCCTCCCGATCGAATGTGGGCCGGAACGCCACGGCCCCCCCGTCATGCGGGGTCGGGATGAGTATACGTGATTTTCCGCAGGCGGGCAACGTCGGGCCCGGCGCGTCAGCTCCGGAACGGGTGCCGGCCGGCCCCTCCCTGCCGGCCGGGGCGCCCGCCGCCCCCATCCCGATTGCGGGGGCTGGCCGGTCCGCTCCGGCCCGAATTCCGGCGGGGGAAGGGCACTTCCGAAAACGCCGGCCGTCGGCGGCGGACCTGGCTCGCCAGGCGGGTCGGGCCAAGCGGTCATTCCCCTGGTTGTGTCCGGCCCCGACTTGTTCCATAATGACCGCAGGGGGATCGCTTCCCCACTTGTTGCGCGGGAGGATCGCGATGGACGACCCGGAGGTCCTGGAATTCCACTACGGCGGCGGCTGTCTGTCGCTGTTCGGCCTGCCGTTCTTTCTCGGAGGGCTCCTGTCGCTGTCCATCCCCCTTGTCGAGATGACCGGCGGGAAGGGGTTCAATCCCGTCCTGCTCGGCCCCGCCCTCATGAGTCTGCCGTTCCTGGCTGTCGGAACGGGCTTCCTGCTGGGGCGGGCGGGCCTGTCGCTCGACCGCCGCCGCCGCAAGATCATCCAGTGGTGGGGCCTGCTCATCCCCTTCCGCACCACCGAACGCAGTCTGCAGGACCTGGAGCAGGTCGGCATCTCGGTCGACCGGCGCGGGGGCAAGAACAAACACACCGTCTACCCGGTCCAGCTCGACGGCAGGAGCGGGGAACCGATCGAGATCGAAGCGCCGGGGAACCACTTCCAGGCCCGCCAGACCGCCGAGAAACTGGCCAAGTTCCTCGGCCTTGGGATCGCCGACACTTCCATGGGCATCCGCACCTTCCGCCCCGCGGGCAGTCTCGACGAACCGCTCCGCGACCGGATCCTGCGCCAGGACGGCCCCGCCCCCCTGCCGGCCGGCGGCCCGCCCGAACGCATCCAATACACGTCGCGGAACGACACCGGGGCCTTCATCTTGCCCAAGGTCGGGTTCACCGGGCCGGTCGTCCTCTCCCTGATCGCCGGCGGTCTGTTCGCCGCCATCTTCAGCGCGGTCATGCTCGTGCCGCTGGTGTTCATGCTCGAAAAGGCCAGTTCCTTCCTGCCGGTGGCCATCATGATCGGCATCTTCTCGCTTCCCATGGTGGGAGTGCTCGGGGCCATCGTTGTCAGCGTCATCCGCACCGTCACCCAGCAGGAGAAACTGCTGGCGTCACCTCGCGGCATCACCATCGAACGGACCGACTGGTTCGGCAAGACCCAGACCGCCATGCCCGCCCAGGAGCTCGAGGAGCTCGAGAAAGGCATCAGCGGCGGGGGAACGCCGGGCAACCTCCTGCGCACGCCCATCCTGTTCGCCCGCAGTGACAAGGCGGAACTGGAGTTCGGGCAGGGGCTGACCCCCGACGAGGTCGACTGGCTGGCCCGGACCATCCGCCACCACCTCACCCGCGAACCCGAAATCTGACCCCGGAGCCCCCCAACCCCCTTTCCCGTGCCTTCCTTTCTCGCCCGTGCCTTTCCTTTCCCGCACCCGCGGGGCATCTTCGCCGGCGGCCGCCTCCCGCCCCGTCGCGCGTACAGCAACCGGGGGGCGGGACCGTGGCGGTCTCGCCCCCCGTCAGTGTCAGGGTTGCCGGCGGTGGTCGGCTCAGTCCTCGACGGTCACCGCCGTGGCCATGTAGCGGCGGTAGTCGGCGGGGGTCAGGATGATATCGGGATATTCGTTGCTGGTCCAGTAGCGGCGGCCGTCGGGGGTGGTGTTCCATTCGCCGTCGAGGAGGTTGACCTCGTTGCCGTAGATGTTGGCGATCTTCTTCTTGCCGCGGAGGTCGCCGCCAAGACTCTGGAAGGAGGCCATCAGGGCTTTCAAGGAGGGCTGGAGGCTGGTCCGGCCTTCCTGGGTGATCTCGAACTGCACCCGGGCGATCAGGCGGGCCAGCAGGCCGAGTTCGAGTTCGCCGGCGCGGGCGGCGACCTTGGCGAGTTCCTCTTCCGAGGCCAGGAGGCGGTTGGTGAGTTCCTGTTCGCGGGAGTTCAGCGAGAGTTCCCGGTCGCTGGATTGATTGACCGGGCTGAGGGCGTCCAGTTCATACTGACGCCCGAGGGCCAGGAAGTCTTCGGCGGTTCCGGCCATGGCCGGCCCGATGGAAACAGCCGTGAAGAGAAGGATGATGGCAAAAGCAATAACGTTCTTCATCTGGCCCCCCTTGAAATTCGAGAAAATTATAAGCAAAACCCATACCAACAGCTGATTCCGATGGCAGGTGCTGTACACCTGGGTTTCCGGTACGCCGGTCCGGAAAAGTGCTAGAATGTCAGCGCATGACTGCTGATTTCTTCCCTACAGACAAACCCATTCTCCTGATCCGCCTCCAGAACTATAACAAGGTCAGCATGGGGGCCCTCCTGGGCGCCTGCCCGCCGGCTCTCCTCGACCGGTTCACCCTGATGCTCTGGGCAAAATACGGACCGCCCCCGCCCATCCCCCCCCAGCACCCTACCCTCCGCCTCTATTCCTACATGATGCCCCACACCGACAAGGTGGCCGCCGAAATGAAGGCCCTGCGCCGCGATCTCGGGCCCGGCCACCGGCACTTCTTCGCGGTCGGCGGCGCCCAGGCCACAACCGTGCCGTCCGAGGTGGCGGAACTCGGTTTCGACCTGGTCGTCAGCGGCGAGGCCGAGGAATACTTCCCCCGACTTCTCGAGGCATGGCTGGCCGGCCACCCGCCCACCGGCATCGTCAGGACCGGTCCGGAATGGATCGACCTTGACCGGTATCCGGGCTTCCACCCGTTCATCGGCTACCTCCCCCCGATCGAGATCAGTCGGGGCTGTCGGTTCGGATGCAATTTCTGCGCCGTCCCCCGCCTGTTCAAGGGAACCCTCCGCCACCGCCGTATCGACCGCATCGTCGAAATCGCCCTGGCCTACCGCAAGGTCTTCCCAGACCGGCGCCGCATCAAGTTCCTGTCGTCCAACGCGTTCGCCTACGGGTCGGACGGCCGCACCCCCAACCCCGCCGCCCTGCACGACCTGCTCGAGGCCATCCGGCAGGCGGGGTTTCCGCAGATCAGCCTCGGTTCGTTCCCTTCCGAGGTGCGGCCAGACTTCGTCACCACCGAGGTTCTCGACGTGGTGCGGCCCTACCTGACCAACGAGGAGATCGTCATCGGTGTCCAGTCGGGCCTCGACGAGCGCCTCGAGGCGATGCACCGGGGCCACACCCGCGAGCAGGCGGTGCGGGCCCTGGAACTGTTGCGGGCCTACGGGTTCACCCCGCACGTCGATTTCATCATCGGCACGCCCGGTGAGACCGCCGCCCAGCAACGGGACCTGGCCGCCTTCATGGAGGATCTCGTGGCACGGTTCGGCATTCGGATCCACATGCACACATTCATGGCCCTGCCCGGAGCGGTCTGGCAGGACCGGCCGACCCGCGAGGTCATTCCGGAGGTGCACGAGCGTCTGCGCAGGCTGGCGCGGGCGGGCGTGCTTGACGGGTGGTGGGAAAACCAGATAGGGTACGGAAGGAAGAAAGCCCGTGGCTGAGAGCGTTCCCCTCCCACCGTTCCCCCCCGCCGACCAGGCCTCCCCCTCCTGGTTTGCCCGCCATTCCCGGAAACTGTATGCCCTCGCGGTCTGGGCAGTGTTTTTCGGGATCTTCTACCTGGTCTCGAACTTCCTGTCACTGTTCTTCCTGACGTTCATCCTGTCCTACACGATCAATTCGCTGATGGGGGCCCTGGGCCGGCGCGTGGCCTGGCCGCACTGGGCCGTCATCTCCGCGGTCTACCTGCTCCTGCTGGCGGTGCTGTTCGGCATGGGGATGATCGTCATCCCCAAGGTGTATCAGGAAGGAAAGGCACTGTCGCTCGAGATCCCCGAAGCCAAGGACAAACTGCTGGCCTCGATCAAGGAGATCATGCAGAACGAGGACTGGGCCGTGATCGCCAGGAGCGCCGGCCTGGAGGAGGGAGTCCAGGAGGCCTTCACCCGCATCATTCAGAGCGTGACGGTCTTCATGCAGAACCTGTTTCGGACCTCCTTCCACTTCATCCTGTCGCTGGTCTTCAGCTTCCTCATCCTGTGGGATCTCGACCGGCTGGCGGCGGAGGTGCAGGGCCTGCGCGTCTCGCGGCTGGGGAAAGCCTTCAAGATCCTGGCCCCGCCGATCATCCGGTTCGGGGATATCGTCGGACGGGCCTTCGAAGCGCAGATCATCATCGCCTTCGTCAACACCCTGCTCACCCTCATCGGGCTGACCATCCTGGGCATCCCCAGCAAGCTGTTCTTGAGCGTGTTTGTGTTCGTCTGCAGTTTCATCCCGGTGGTCGGGGTGGTCATCTCGAGCGTTCCGATCTGCCTGATCGCCTACAAGGCCGGCGGGTTCACCATGGCCTTCTACGCGGCCCTGCTGATCGTGGTCATCCATTTCATCGAGGCGTATTTCCTCAACCCCCGCATCGTCGGCAGTCACTTGGCGGTCCACCCCTTCATCGCGGTCTGCATCCTGGTCTTCTCGGAACACTGGTTCGGGGTCTGGGGCCTTCTGCTCGGGGTTCCCTGCGCCATTTTCCTGTACCGCTCCCTGTTCGTCCGGCCGGCCCGGCGCCCCCCCCGAGCCGCATCGGCAGACCTTCCGGCACCTGGCGCCAAGCCCGCCGAAAAAGCGTCCGCCCCCGCTTGACTTGCCGCGCCCGGCATGGTAGATTAGGCACTACCATTGGGGCGTCGTCTAATGGTAGGACTGCAGACTCTGGATCTGCCTATTGGGGTTCAAGTCCCTGCGCCCCAGCTCTATGGCCCCATGGTGTAACCGGCTAACACGCAGCCCTCTCAAGGCTGAGAGCGCGGGTTCGAGTCCCGCTGGGGCTACCGGGGGACCTTCCGAAGAGGTCCCACACCATCTGGAAAACCCGCTGAATAAGCGGGTTTTTCGCTTCTGAGCGTCTTTTTTCGTCCTATTTCGTCTTTTACTTTCGGGGGGTATTTGGGGGTATTCTAGGGGGTATTCGAAACACCGCGAAGGAGGATACCCCCAATGCTTACCGATGCCACGATCAGAGCCCGACTCCGGGCCGCCCGCCCCGGGGAGAAGTTCTTCGATGAAGGCGGCCTATATCTCCATGCCAAGAAAGCCGGAGGGGCTTCCTGGATTTTGAAATACCGGTTTGGGGGTATCGAAAAGACCCTCACCCTCGGGAAATACCCCCTGGTTTCCCTGAAAGAGGCCCGGGAAGCGAGAGACGCGGCAAAGAAACTCCTGACCGCCGGCATCGACCCGGGGGAAAACCGCAAGGCGACAAAGGCGGCCGGGGCCGACCGCGCCGAAAACTCCTTTGCCGTAGTCGCCCGGGAATGGTTCCAGACGAAGACCGGGGGAATGGTGGCCGGTCATCGGAAGCGGATCCTCGACCGCCTGGAAAAGGACCTCCTCCCGTGGCTGGGTTCCCGGCCCGTTGCCGAGATCACCCCGCCCGACCTGCTGACCACCGTTCGGCGGATCCAGGGGCGGGGGGCCCCGGAAACGGCCCGCCGGGCCCTGGGGGACCTCTCCCGGATCTTCCGCTATGCCGTGGCAACCGGCCGGATCCCCTCCGACCCATCCCGCGACCTCCGCGGGGCCCTCCCACCGCCCCAGGAAAAGCACTTCGCGGCGATCACCGACCCGAAAGCCCTGGGGCCCCTGCTTCAAGCGATGGAGGGATACCGCGGGACCCTGCCCGTCCGGGTGGCCCTCCTCTTGGCCCCTCTGTTGGTCGTCCGGCCGGGGGAACTTCGGAAGATGGAATGGGCAGACGTCAATCTGGATGCCGGGGAATGGCGTTTCACCGTCACCAAGACCAAGACCCTGCATTGTGTTCCCCTCTGCCGGCGGGCGGTCGATCTTCTGCGGGAACTGCATCCCCTGACCGGCCGCGGGCGGTTCGTCTTCCCCAACCCTCGAACCCCTGACGGGTCCCGGCCCATGTCGGAAAATGCCGTGGTGGCGGCCCTGGCGAACCTGGGTTACAAAGGGGCCATGACCGGGCACGGTTGGCGGGCGGTATTCCGCACCCTGGGGGATGAAGTCCTCCGGTTCCGGCCGAACCTGATCGAGGCCCAGCTTGCCCACGCCGTCCGGGATCCCAACGGCCGCGCCTACAACCGGACTTCCTTCATCGAGGAACGCCGGAAGATGATGCAGGATTGGGCGGACTATCTTGATGGAATCCGGGCCGGCAACGTCCGGGCCGAAAACTGCGCATAAAGCCCCCCCCTCCAAGCCCGGGGGAGACTACCTCCCCGTATTCTCACAAAAAAATTTTCCGCAAAATTTGGAGGTCGCAACCCATGGGTCGCCAGAAAGATAAATCTGTCCCCCCGGATTGGTTCCGGCTCGAAAAATATGACGCGGCCCACGGCTTGGACCTATGGGGCTGGTATGTGAACCTCCAGAAGCGGCGGGACCTCTATTTTCGTAGGGATGCACCCACGGAGGGAAAGATCCGCCTTCGGGAAAACCCGATCATCGAGCCCCCCCCTCCTCCCCTGTGGAGTGGCAAGGCCGTTCGGCCGGCTTCGGAGAGGGACTATTTCCTCATCGAAACACCGGCCACCACTCCCAAGGACTTCCTGGAGGTGTTCGACCCGAAGGAACCCTTGGACTGCCCTCTCAAGTCACAGGGCCTCCCCCTGCTTGCCGTCGATCTTCGCCATGATGACGACCTCATCATCAAAGAGTTTTCGGCCTGGCTGAAAGCCCAACGGAAACCCTCCAAGTTCTCCGAGCAGGACCGCACGAACTGGGCGAATTGGCGAGTTCTGCCCTACATCGACCTCATCATGGCCGGTAACGACGTTCCCTTTCCCACCTTGGCAAGGGGGGACGGGGATGAAATGGTCGATGGGCAACCCCTCCCGGGCTTCCTGAACTGCGGTCAGGAAACGATCCGCAAGAATACCAGGCCGACGGCGAAATGGTTGCTTGAAGAAGAAACGCTTGCAACCATGAGAACTGAAATCTTCAACTGGCGCGGATTATAAGCCGGATCGGGAAGAACTTCCACCATCCGGGGAATTCTCCTGGCTTTGCCATACATTAGTCTTGAACCGTGCGTTACAGCACGAAACAATTCAGGTTCAAGGAGAATGTATGACGCAACTTCCAGAAACGGGCTTCTTGCGAATCCGGCAAGTACTAAACTTCATCCCAATCGGACGAACCACGCTTTGGGAAAGGGTCAAGGCGGGAACTTTCCCCCGGCCGGTGAAACTCGGCCCGAAAACCACCGTTTGGCGGGTTGAAGACGTTCGGGCCTTCATGGTCGAGGCGGGAAAATGAAGGCCGAAAACGCAACGGCCCCCGATTCGGGGGCCTGGCTTGCCTTGCGCGATGCTGTCGCAATCGCCAAGAATGATTCTACCACAAACATCGTTGCAGAATCAACTCGAATCCGAGAATTGACCTTGGTGAATTGCAAGAACATCCCGCTCGAATTGCAACGGATGAATCGCTGGGTTATCTACAAGATTTCCCCTCGGGAATCCGGCGGGTGGAACAAGTTGCCGACGGACCCTGAAACTGGTCGGGCAGTGTCTGGCTGGAACAAGCCAACCGGATGGATGTCGTTCTCCGATGCCGTTGGCTTTCTTCGCCAGGGGCCAGGCCTGGCGGGCCTGGGAATCGTCCTCACAAAGGACGCGGGCATTGTCGGTATCGACCTCGACAAGTGCCTCGCCGATGACGGAACGCTCCCCCCGTGGGCCGAAGAGATTGTCGCAAGGTTCGACACCTACACCGAGATCAGTCCCAGCGGGAAGGGCTTGCGCCTCTTTTCCCGTGGGAGGGAAGAGGACCGCCTCGAACGGCTTCACCTGATCAGAAGGGCAG
>CAZKPI010000144.1:6386-9646 GCA_964554555.1 uncultured bacterium | reverse complement strand
ACCGCCTCGAGGGCGCTGACCACCTGGCCGCGGCGGGCCACGGCGGCGGCGAGAGCGGCGGGGTCGCCGTGCAGGAGGGCGGTTCCCCGCGCCCCCTGTCCCTCCAACCAGGCGTGGATCTCGAGGGCGGCGGGCAGGGAGTTGCTGGCCCCGGTGGCGATCAGGGTGACGGGCTTGCCGGTCGCCTGCCAGGCGGGCCAGAGCCGGGCGAACTCCTGTTCGGTGCCGCCGGTGTGGAGGAAGGCCACGGGCAGGTCGACCTCGCCCAGGCGGTCGGGGCCGATCTCGAGGAGTTCCCCCACCCCGCGCAGGGAGGCGAGGAAGGGCTGGGCCTGCGCCAGATGGATCTCGGGGGAGTGAAGCGGAGAACACAGGGAAACCAGGCCGATTTTCATACTGTCTGTCCTCTCGGGGAGTGCCGTGTGTCTTCTTCAGACGGCCGCGCCCAGCCACCCCATGACCAGGAAGCGGATGGTGCGCGACAGGAAACTGGTGATCAGAACCACCCACGGGGAGACCCGATAAATGCCGCCGACCCAGCAGATGCCGCTGTAGGGGACCGGGGTGACGGCGCCGATGAAGATGGTCAGGGCGCCGTAGTGGCGATAGGCGGCGCGGGCCATCTTGAAGATGGCGCGGCCGAACAACCGGCGGAAGCGCCAGGCGCCGATGAGGCGGCCGGCCAGATAGCCGGCCATGCCGCCGGCGGTGGAGGCGGCGCCCGCCACCAGCCCGGTCTGCCAGACCGGCAGGTCGCCGAACCCGGCCCCGAAGGCGAAGATATCGGGCGGAATCGGCTGGATGACCCCATCGGCCAGGAAGACGGCGATGAACAGGCCGAGGAAGCCCATCGACTGGGCCTCTTCGTGGGCCCAGGCCTTCATCTCGTCGTGGTAGAGCAGAATGGCGGCCGCCAGCGCGATCAGGACGGCCCAGCCCAGCGACCGGCCCAGGCGCGCGCGCGGGGCGGGGGCGGCGGGGGGCGGCTTCACCTCCTGCGCGGGAGGCCGGTTCGGTTCCGTGGACATCGGCCCATGATACCACGCCTGATCCTCTGTCTGTTCCCTCATGGTCGTCTCCCGCCGGCTCGCGGCCATGTTGTCGTCGGGCTTTCCATGCCTCGGAAGTCCTGACGTGCCGTTTTGACTTTTGCGGCAGGGGAAGGTAGATTCTGTCCACTCCCGCCCCAAGGAAGGAAGCCACCCATGCATCCTGTCTGGAAAGCCCTGCAGGCGCGGCGCACGGCCATCGCCGTGGTCGGCCTCGGCTACGTCGGCCTGCCGCTGGCCCATGCGTTCGCCCGCCGGTTTTCGGTGATCGGCTACGACTGCAACCCCCGCAAGGTCGCCCTGCTCGCCAGGGGCATCGACCCCACGGGGGAGGTTCCGGCGGGAGGCCTGCGCGAGGTGGAGATCGCCTTCACCGCCGACCCGGCGCGGCTGGCGGAGGCGCTGTTCATCGTGGTGGCGGTGCCGACGCCGGTCGACCGGAACAAGCGCCCCGACCTGACCCCGCTGGTGAAGGCCTCCGAGACGGTGGGACGGCACCTGCGGCGGGGGGCGGTGGTGGTCTACGAATCGACCGTCTACCCGGGCGTCACCGAGGATGAATGCGTGCCGGTGCTCGAGCGGGCCTCAGGCCTCCGGTGCGGCCGCGATTTCACGGCGGGCTACAGCCCCGAGCGCATCAACCCGGGCGACCAGCACCACCGACTGCCAAACATCGTCAAGGTCGTGGCGGGTTCCGACCCCGCCACCCGCGACCTGCTGGCGAAGGTCTACGGCAGTATCATCACGGCGGGGGTCCATCCGGCTTCCAGCATCAAGGTGGCCGAGGCGGCCAAGGTGATCGAGAACACCCAGCGCGACCTGAACATCGCGCTGATGAACGAGCTGTCGATCATCTTCCACAGGATGGGCATCGACACGCGCGAGGTGCTGGCCGCGGCGGGCACCAAGTGGAACTTCCTGCCCTTCGTGCCGGGCCTGGTGGGCGGCCACTGCATCGGGGTCGACCCCTACTACCTGACCTTCAAGGCCGAGGAACTCGGCTACCATCCCGAGGTGATCCTGGCCGGGCGGCGCATCAACGACCACATGGGCAAGTTCGTGGCCGAGAACACCGTCAAGGAGATGATCCGGTCCGGCAAGACGATCAAGGGGGCGCGGGTGCTGGTGCTGGGCCTGACCTTCAAGGAGAACGTCCCCGACCTGCGCAACACGCGCGTCATCGACATCATCGCCGAACTGCGGGAATACGGGATCAGCGTCTGGGTGCACGACCCGGTGGCCGACCCGGGCGAGGCGGTCGAGGAATACGGCCTGGAACTGCATTCCACCCTCGCGGGCATCCCGCCCGTCGATGCCGTGGTGCTGGCCGTGCCGCACGCCGCCTTCCGCTCCCTGACCCCGGCGCGGCTGGCCCGGCACTGCCGGCGCGGGCCGCGGCAACCGCCCGTGCTGATCGACGCCAAGTGGCTGTTCGACCCGGAAGCGGCCCGCCGGGCCGGCTTCCGCTACTGGCGGCTGTGAGACGCCGGCCCGGGCATCCTTTCGCCCGGGCCGGCTGGTCGGCCCCCTCGCGGTGCGTGAAACGGGGGTTGCGCGCCGCCATCCCCGGCCGCCAAGGGGCACTACCGACCTCGTGTCGGTCAGAATCCGCGGTGCCGCTCGCCAAGCCCGGCTGAGCATCCCGGCAGAGGCGGAAAAGGGGGGACCCACCCCGGCGTTGGACGCAGGATGCCTGCCCGTCAGACGGAGGCACATCCTTCCGTTTCCCTCGCGGATCCCGGGGGTGGCGGGCCGGTTGCGGCGCTTCCTGGCCGAATGCTAGGATGAGGGAAAACGGGAGGCAACCCATGTCGGAAGAGAGGTCCACAGGCCGAAAACGGTATACCTACGACGATTACTCCTCGTTGCCCGAAGGGGAACGGTGGGAACTCATCGACGGGGAGTTCTTCGCCATGGCTCCCGCCCCCGGCAGTGCGCATCAGGAGATCGCCGTCGAGCTGACCCGGCAGTTCGCCAACCATCTGCTGGGAAAGGCCTGCAAAGTCTACGCCGCCCCGTATGAGGTGAAGTTCCCCGAGCCTTCCAGCGACGATGGGGAGCAATGCACGGTGGTGTTGCCCGACCTCGCCGTCGTCTGCCATCCGGAGCGGCGAACCCCGCGCGGATGCCTGGGCGCCCCGGACCTCATCGTCGAAATCCTTTCCCCGGGGTCCTTGTCCCACGACCAGGTACGCAAGTTGAACCTGTACG
>CAZKPI010000144.1:0-6359 GCA_964554555.1 uncultured bacterium | reverse complement strand
GGAATACTGGATCATCCACCCCGAGGGGACCGTCATGGTGTTCCTGCTCGGCCCGGAAGGCCGCTACGGGCGCCCCCAGACCTACGAGGCCGGCCAGCGGGTTCCCGTGGCGGTCCTCGAGGGCCTGGCCATCGACCTGTCGACGGTCTTCCCGCCCCGGCCCCAGGTGGTCCGCGAGCCCCCGGCCACCTATCGCACCACCCGGGACTGAACGCGCCCTGGAAATCTCCCGGGCGCCCATGATAAGGTTGACCACCCGGGAGGCCCGGGGACATCCGGAAAAGGCGGACACCCATGAAGGAAAGCCAACCACCGGTCTGGATCGTCGGGGCGGCCGGCATGCTGGGCAGTGAGCTGGTCGCGGAGCTGCGCGCGCGCGGCCTGCCCTGCGTGACCAGCGACCGCGAGATCGACATCACCGCCATGGCGGCGGTGCGGGCCTTCGCCCGCGCGCATCGCCCCGCCTGGATCATCAACGCCGCGGCCTACACGGCGGTCGACCAGGCCGAGAAGGAGAGTGCCGCGGCCTTCGCCATCAACGGCGACGGGCCGGGGAACCTGGGCACCGTCGCCGCCGAGACGGGGGCGACGGTGGTGCATTTTTCCACCGATTACGTATTTGACGGGAGCGGCACGCGGCCCTGGGTCGAGACCGACCCGACCGGCCCGCTGTCGGTCTACGGGAAGTCCAAGCTCGAGGGGGAACGGCGGCTGGCGGCCGCCACCGACCGGTTCTTCCTGCTCCGGATCAGCTGGCTCTACGGGGTGCGGGGGAAGAACTTCGTCAAGACGGTGGTGCGGCTGTTGCGCGAAAAGCCCGGCCTGCGCATGATCGCCGACCAGGTGGGCGGCCCGACCTGGACGCGGGGGCTGGCCCGCAACGTGGCCGCCCTGGTGGTGAGGGCCGGTGGTTCCGGCCAAGGGGGGCATCCTGGCCCCGCCCCGCACGGGAACGGCCCCGGCACCGCCAACCCCACCGAAGGGAACAGGCGAACGGCCCCGGGAGACGGCAGACGCCGACAGAGCCCACCGCCATTCGGCATCTATCATTATTCTGACGCTGGTCACATTTCCTGGTACGAGTTCGCGGTGGGCATCCGCGAGGAGGCGCTGGCGGCCGGGGCCATCGATCACCCGGTGCCCATCGAGGCGATCCCGACCACCGCCTACCCGCTTCCCGCCCCGCGTCCGGCCAATTCCCGGTTCGCCCACGACAAGGTGCGCGCCGGCCTGGGCTTCACCGTCACCCCCTGGCGCGACAACCTCGCGGCTTTTTTTGCCGAATGGAAAGCCGCCGGCTTTCCGATGTGAGGAGGGGCGAGGCAACAGGGCCTCGGGAACTTGCGGAACCGCCGCCAGAATGCGGTTGAGACGATGGTGGGGCGCCGCCTTTTTTTTTTGGGCTTGCTATCATGGGGAAGAAGCGAGGAGGATGGCATGACCACCCGCAATGAACCCACAACAAAGAAGTTCACCTACGGCGATTACCTGACCTGGTCGGAGGACGAGCGCTGGGAACTGCTCGAGGGTGAACCCTTCGCCATGACTCCGAGCCCCGGCCCTGACCACCAGAGGGTGTCGCGCGAGTTGTGCTTCCAGATCCGCTCCTTCCTGGAGGGCAAACCCTGTGAGATGTTCGCGGCCCCCATCGATGTTCTCCTGCCAGAGGGCGACGAGCCCGACGAGGAGGTCATCACCGTCCTGGAACCTGACGTTTTGGTCCTGTGCGACCCCGCCAAGGTGACCCGGCGGGGCATCCGGGGGGCGCCCGATTTCATCGTCGAGGTCCTTTCCCCGTCGACGGCGTCCAGAGACCAGATCCGCAAGCGGAGACTGTATGAGAAGCACGGCGTGAAGGAGTTCTGGACGGTCGATCCGGTCCACCGCTTCGTGTTCGTCTACCGGCGCGGGGAAGGGGCAGGAGGCGCGCCGTCCTCCGGCGGCCGTGGGAGGGCGGGGAAGCCGACTGTCGCCCCGGGGTTCGGCCCGGCCGAGATGCTCCCCTTCGACGGACTCCGCCTCGAAGTGCGGGCCCTGCCCGGCCTGGTCATCGACTTCGACCGGGTTTTGCCGTTGCCGCGGCGTGTGGTTCGCGACAGCCCGGCGCCGTATCATCCGCAAGGGCGGGCGAGGAAGCGCCGGGACACCCTGGCTTGAACCAACCCCAGTAGAAAGGGGAATAAGGGTCAAGCGTCTCGGAAAGGTCCCTTGTGTCATCGGCATGAGAAGATGAGGGAACAGGTCTTCCCGGGGCCCCGGGCGGTTTGAGACGAAGGAGGAATGTGGTCATGTGTCCCCGAGGTTCCGACATTCGCAGATGAAGGGCATCATCCTGGCGGGGGGGGCCGGAACACGACTGCACCCGGTGACGCTGGTGTGCAGTAAGCAGTTGTTGCCGGTCTACGACAAGCCGATGATCTACTATCCGCTGACCACGCTGATGCTGGCGGGACTGCGCGAGATCCTGATCATCTCGACGCCGCAGGACACGCCGTTGTTCCAGAAACTGCTCGGCGACGGACGCGACTGGGGTATCTCCCTGTCCTACGCGGTACAGCCGAAACCGGAAGGGCTGGCGCAGGCCTTTCTGATCGGCCGTGGGTTTTTGGCGGGGGGGCCCGCCTGTCTCATCCTCGGCGACAACCTTCTGCACGGGGCCGGGTTGAGCGGCCTTCTGCACGAAGCGGCGACCCTCTCGGAGGGGGCCCTGGTCTTTGGCTACCGGGTCCGCGATCCCGAGCGCTACGGAGTCGTGGAGTTCGACGCCGCCGGAAAGGTGGTCAGCCTCGAGGAAAAACCCAAGCATCCCCGCTCGGACCAGGCGGTGCCGGGGCTCTACTTCTACGACCGCACGGTCTGCGACCGGGCGGCCGGTCTGCGTCCCTCCGCCCGCGGCGAACTGGAGATCACCGACCTGAACCGTCTCTACCTGGCCGATGGGAAACTGCAGGTGCGGCGGCTGGCGCGCGGCATCGCCTGGCTCGACACCGGCACCCCGAACTCGCTTATGCAGGCGGCCAACTACATCCAGACCATCGAAGAGCGACAAGGAATGAAGGTCGGGGCCCCCGAGGAGGTGGCTTTCCGCATGGGATTCATCGACGCCCCGCAACTTGGCCGTCTCGCCGACCGTCTTGGCCGCAGTGACTACGGAACCTACCTGCGTTCCATCATTGGCACCGGGCACTGATCCCATGGACATCCGCCCCACTTCCCTTCCTGGAGTCATGGTCATCGCCCCGCGCCGGTTCGACGATGCCCGCGGGTTCTTCATGGAAACGTACCACGCGGGCAAGTTCGCGGCGGCCGGGCTGACCCCGCAGTTCGTGCAGTTCAACCACGCCCGCTCGGTCAAACACACCCTGCGGGGTCTGCACTTCCAGTTCCCCAACCCGCAGGCCAAGCTGGTGCGTTGCCTGACAGGCAGAGTTTTCGACGTGACGGTCGATCTGCGGCGCGGCGCGGCCACCTACGGCCGCTGGTTCGGCCTCGAGCTGTCGGCCGACAACGGCCTGGAGCTGTTCATTCCCGAAGGATTCGCCCACGGCTACCTGGTGCTGAGCGAGACCGCCGACGTCGAGTATGCGGTCAACGCGCTCTACGAGCCAAAGGGACAGCTGGGCATCGCCTGGAACGACCCCGACGTCGCGGTGGCCTGGCCTTCGGCCACCCCCCTCCTGTCGCCGAAAGACCAGCTCCTTCCCCGCCTCCGCGACCTCGACAACCCCTTCGCCACCTGGGGCAATCCTGGGAAAGAGTAGGAAGGCCGGGCGACCACCGCCTTTTTGTTTCTTGCCCCCGGCCTCCATTCGACAGGCCCCCGGTGTGGTATACTACCATTCTCGCCTGCGCCGGCACGCCCTCGGGGTGGATTCCCGAGGGCCAGGCATTTCGGGCAGGAGGAGAGGTTTGAAGGTTGGTCCCATGCCGGAGATCTGTCGCTTTTTCGGAATCATCATCACCATGAATTATCTCGAGCACCCTCCCCCGCATTTTCACGTGCGGTACGGAGGACAGCGGGCCTTGATCGATATCCGTACCATGCGCCTGATGGGCGGGAGTTTGTCCCCCCGAGTGTTTGGCTTGGTCATGGAGTGGGCCCTTCTGCGCCGCGCCGACCTCCTCCAGGCCTGGGAACACGCCCAACGCCACCTTCCCCTGCCTACCATTCCGCCATTGGAGTAACCATGATCATCGATGTCCGTACCGTCCGTCATCTGGGTGGGTTCCGACTCCTGCTGACCTTCGAAGATGGGGTCAGCGGCGAGGTCGACCTCGCCCGACACATCGAGTTCACGGGGGTGTTTTCCCCCCTGGCCGATCCCCAGGTTTTCGGCACCGTCCGGGTCGATCCCGACCTGGGCACGATCTGCTGGGAGTGCGGGGCCGACATCGATCCGCTGGTCCTGTATTCCTGGGTTACCGGAAAAGCACTGCCGGCCTTTTCCGACGACAAGGTGGCTTAGCACATGAAAGCGATCATCCTGGCGGGGGGGGGCGGCACGCGGTTGTGGCCGCTGTCGCGGCAGTCGTATCCCAAGCAGTTCATGAAGATCGGCGACGACCGGTCGTTCCTGCAGAAAACGGTTCAGCGCTGTCGGCGGTTCGCCGCGGCGGGTGAAATCCTGCTGGTCACCAACCAGGACTACCAGTTCTACGTCCAGGGACAACTGCGGGAACTGGGGCCGGGCCTCGACCAGCACGTCCTGCTCGAGCCGGTGGCGCGCAACACGGCACCGGCCATCGCGCTGGGGGTCAAGTATGCCGAGGAGGTGCTCGCCTGCGGCGATGACGAGGTGCTGTTCATCGGGCCGTCTGACCACCTGATCGCGCCCGAAGAACGCTTCGCCGAGCTGGCCCGGCAGGCGGAGGCCATCGCCAAGGCCGGCTGGCTGGTCACCTTCGGCATCGTTCCCAACCGCCCCGAGACGGGGTTCGGCTACCTGAAAAAGGGGAAGAAACTGCCCGCCGCCGAGGGAGGCGATGGCTGGAGGGTCGACCGCTTCGTCGAGAAGCCCGACCTGGCCACCGCCAGGCAATACCTGGCCTCGGGCGAGTATCTCTTCAACTCGGGCATGTTCGCCTTCACCCTGCGCACGATCAAGGAGCAGATGGCCCGCCACGCCCCCGCCATCGGCGAGGCACTGCGCCTGTCCCATGCCGAAATGCTGGCGGCCTTCCCCACTCTGCCGTCGATCTCGATCGACTACGCCGTCATGGAGAAGTCCGACCGGGTGGCCGTGGTTCCCCTCGACCTGACCTGGTCCGACGTCGGGTCGTGGGACAGCGTCTACGAGAACCTGCCCAAGGACGGTCAGCAGAACGTCAAGCTGGGCCGGGTGCTGGCGCTCGACACCACCGACAGCCTGATCATGGGCCACGACCGGCTGGTGGCGACCATCGGGCTGAAGGACGTGATGGTCATCGAGACCGGCGACGCTCTGCTGGTGGCCGCCCGCGACCAGAGCCAGAAGGTGAAGGACCTCGTCCAGGCCCTGAAAGCCGACCCCGCCCACGAACAGCTCACCATGGTGCACCCGACCGTCTACCGGCCCTGGGGAAGTTTCACCGTGCTCGACGTCGGGCCGCGCTACAAGCTGAAGCGCATCGTGGTCAACCCGGGCGCCAAGCTCAGCCTGCAGATGCACTACCACCGCAGTGAGCACTGGGTCGTGGTGCGGGGCACCGGCCGGGTGGTGGTCGGGGAGCAGGAGCAGTTCTTCCACGAGAACGAGAGCATCTTCGTGCCCAAGACCACGAAGCACCGCCTCGAGAACCCGGGCAAGGTGCCCCTCGAGATCATCGAGGTCCAGGTCGGCGCCTACGTGGGCGAGGACGACATCGAGCGCTACGAGGACATCTACCGCCGGACCTGACCCACCCCCGGGTCCTCGCCAACCGCCTTTCCGGGCGTGCCGGGAAATTTGGTATTTTGGCGGCATCCTGGATTGTGGTATCATTTCGCTTCCCAGCAGGAGAGAAGAACCTCCTGGGAAGTCTAGCTGGCCGCAGGGAGTCACGGAATGGACACGCAGGCGAAGGTCTACCTGGCCGGGCACACCGGGCTGGTGGGAAGTGCCTTTGCCCGGGCCCTCGAGCGGCACGGGTTCCGCCGGGTGGTGGTCCGGACGTTCGAAGAGCTCGATCTGCGCGACGGGTCGGCGGTCGAACGGTTCTTCGCCGCGGAAAAGCCGGAGTATGTGATCCTGGCCGCCGCCAAGGTCGGGGGCATCCAGGCCAACGACACCCTGCGCGCCGAGTTCATCCACGACAACCTGGCCATCCAGACCAACGTCATCCATCAATGCTGGCGGCACGGGGTCAAGCGGTTGCTGTTCCTCGGTTCATCGTGCGTGTAC
>CAZKPI010000143.1:5651-9659 GCA_964554555.1 uncultured bacterium | reverse complement strand
CCATTTGTTCGAAAAAGGAAAGCCTTTTGAGGTTTTCGCGCAAATGGAGAGCCTTTTCGATGACGGACACGCTTCGCGGGGGGCGAGATTCGCGCCTCGCGCCGGCATCCGCGGCGGCCACGGGGCACTTCTGCCCTTGTGCCGGTCGGGTCAGCGGGGTTCGTCGTCGTATTGGAAGAGCTGTTTGAGAACCATGAACCGGTCGGTCATGTGGGCCAGTTCCCAGCCGTTCTTGCCCGCCTCGTCGAGGAGGGCGCCGAGTCGTTCGAGGAAATCGGGCCCGGTCAGGCCGGTGAGATCGTAGGTCTTGTAGTTCCAGCAACGGTTGGCTTTGATCAGGGCCATAGGGTCTCCTTGTCGGGTTCAGGCTTGCTCGAGGGTGGATTTGACGAACAGGTAGCTTTGCAGGAGGGCCTTCAGGGACTCCTCGGGTTGGGGGGACTGGGCGCAGGCCCGCAGGGTGGCATCCATGGCGATGAAGGCCTCGGCGGGGTTCTGGGTGAAATACTGGCAGAAGGCCAGGAGCAGGTTGGACTCGACGTCGAGTGGGGACAGCGAGACGGCGCGGGTCAGGACGGCGATGGCCTCGCGATACTGGCGGATGTGGATATGGAGCATGGCCAGTTTCTGATACAGCACCGGGTTGCGGGGGGAAAGCTCGACCGCCTTGGAGAGCAGTTTGATGCTTTCCATGGTACAGCCGCCGAGCTGGTAGATCTGGGCGAGGATCAGGTAGCCGCCCAGCAGTTTGGGATAGATGTGGAGGGCCCGCAGGAGGTGCTCCTTGGCCTTCTCGTAATCCTTCTGCAGAAAAGCGATGCTCCCCAGGTTGTAGTGGGCCTTGGCCGAGTTGGGGTGGAGGGAGACGATCTTCTCGTAGACCTGGGCCGCCTCTGGGAATTTCTTGAGCTGGAAGAAGAGATTGGCCAGCCCGATGTTGGCCTGGAGGTTGTCCGGCTGGGCGGCGAGGATCTTCTGATAGACCTTTTCGGCGGCGGCGAATTCCTTGGACAGCACGGCGTTGGCCGCCAGTTCCAGTTCCCGGTCGAAGGAGGGCGGCGGCGGCACGGGGACGACCGGCACCTTCTCGGTGGGCATGGGGGCGGCCGCCGGGGCCGCCGCCGGGGCCGGGGACAGGGTGCCGGGGGCGGGGGCCTGGCCGGCGGCAGGCTGGCCGGCCGGCGCCGAGCGGTTTTCCACGAGGCGGGCGATCAGGTCGTTGACGGCCTGGGTGAGGGGCTTACTGCGGGCGATCGCCTGACCGATCTCGCCGAGGACGAAGACGGCCGACTGGCGGTGGCTTTCGTCGGGGTTGTGGAGGAGGTCGCGGAGGTTGTCGAGGACGGAGAACTCGTTCCAGATCCAGAGGGCCTTGATGGCGTTGCTCTTGACGCGGTTGTCCTCGTGCGAGAGCAGGCCCTCGAGCTGGCTGATCAGGCGGGGGTCGGGTTTCCGGCGGCCGACCTTCTGGATCGCCTCGATCGTGTTGGAGATCACGCGGGGGTCGGGGTCGTTGAGGTAGCGGGCCAGGATCTCCTGATGGCCGGCCCCGGCGCAGTCGCCGAGACAGGAGACGAGGGTGGCGCGAACGATGGAGTTCTCTTCCTGCGCCAGTTTCTGGGTGAACAGGTCGACGGCCTTGTCGGGGGAACAGCGGGCGAGGGCGATGACCGCCTGCACCCGGACGTCGTAGTTGGGATCCTCGAGGAGGGGGATCAGGTGGGGGACGGCGTTGGGCGACTCGATCTTGCGCAGGGCGTTGGTGGCATTCCGGCGCACGTCGGGGTCCTCGTCCTTCAGGGCCTGGGCGAGGCGGGGAATGAACCGCACGTCGCGGATCTCGCCCATGGCGTAGGCGGCCGAACTGCGGAACCACTTGTCGCTGTGGCCCAGCATCTGGGTGAGGGTCTCGGAGACGTCGAAGTCGCCGTATTTGAAGATGGCCTTGGCGACGTTGGCCCGGACCCGGTTGTTGGGGTCCTCCAGGTAGGGCTGGATGATGCCGACGATGGAGCTCGACTTGATCGACTCGATGGCCTCGATGGCATTGGAGCGGACGCGGGCGTCCTCGTCGCGCAGGGCGTTCTGGAAGATGGGGAGCAGGCGGTCGTTGGCCATGCCGCCCAGGGCCATGATGATGGTCGAGCGGATGCGGGGGCTCTTTTCCTGGGCCAGCAGGCGTTTCAGCAGGGGGATGGAGAACTGGCTCTTGATGCGGCCGAGGGCGGTGATGGCCGAGATGATGGCGTCCTCCTCGAAGAACAGGCGGCTCCCGCCGGGCGGCTGGGCACTGCCGGCGACGTTGGCATCGGCGTATTCGTTGAGGGCCTCCATCAGGACGTTGAGGGCCTCGTCGTTCTTGATCATGCCCAGGGCCTGGGCGGCGTTGAAGCGAACCTCCTGCTGGGAGTCGTTGAGGGCGTTCATCAGCAGGGACACCGCCTTCTTGCTCTCGATGTTGCCGAGGGCCAGGGCCATGAAGTCCTGGATGTTGTCGGTTTCGTAGGTGCGGAGCAGAAAGTCGGTCGCCCGCTCCCCCTTGAACTTCGACAGGGCGATGGCGGCTTCGCGCCGCTGGGCGTAGCCGCCGCTCTGGAAGGTGGCGATCAGGGTGTCGAGGAGCGGCTCGAGCTTGGCGAGAATCATCTGGATCTGGGCTTGTTCCATGCTGGTCTTCCTCTTGCGGGCCGCCGGTGCCGGCGGCGCCTGCGGGCAGTGTAGCACGGATCGGTCCGCCGGAAAAGACCGGACGGCGGGGCAAAACCTGGAGGGAACGGGTGTTTCCCCGCGCCGATGCATGGTATACTTGCCGCCATGGCCGACGAAAACAGCTTGTACCAGTTGTTGAAATCCACGTTCGACCGCAAGGGTTCCGACCTCCATCTCAAGGTCGGACAGCCGCCCGCCATCCGCATTGACGGGGCGATCAACCACCTCGAGGGGGTGCGGTTCAACCGCCGGGAGTTCGAGAAGGTTCTCGAGGCCCTCCTGACGCCGGCCCAGCAGGACCGCTTCAAGGAAGGCGGCGAGCTCGATTTCGCCTACGCCCTGGAGGGGGTCTGCCGGTTCCGGGTCAACCTGTACCGGGACGTCAACGGGATCGGCGCGGTGTTCCGGGTGATCCCGTATCGGGTCATGGGGTTCGAGGAGATCGGGTTGCCGGTGGCCGCGCAGAAGCTGATCGAACAGCCCAACGGCCTGATCCTGATCACCGGCCCGACCGGAGCGGGCAAGACCTCGACGCTGGCGAGCTTCATCAGCTACGTCAATGCCAACGCGCGCCGACACATCGTCACCATCGAGGACCCGATCGAGTACCAGTTCGACGACCAGCTGAGCATCATCAACCAGCGCCAGGTGGGGGGGGACACGCCGAGCTTCTACGATGGTCTGCTGACCGTCCTGCGCCAGGACCCCGACATCGTGGTGGTCGGCGAGATGCGCGAACCGCGCACGATTGCGCTGACCCTCACCGCGGCCGAGACGGGGAAGCTGGTGCTGGCCACCCTGCATACCACCTCGGCGGTGCAGACGGCCGAGCGCATCATCAACGTTTTCCCGGAAAACCAGCAGAGGCAGATCCTGCACCAGCTGTCCATGGTCCTGCGTGGGGTGATCTCGCAGACGCTCCTGCCGAAGGCCGACGGAGGGCGGATCGCCGCCTTCGAGGTGCTGATCAACACCTCGGCGGTGCGGTCGCTGATCGGGGAGGGCAAGATCCACCTCATCCCGTCGTTCCTCGAGACGGGCACCGAGTTTGGAATGCAGACCATGGACATGTCGATGGCCCAGCTGGTGAAGAAGGGCCTGGTCAAAGCGGAGGAGGCGCTGGCCCATTCCTCGACGCCGGCCAACCTCAAGAAGCTCCTGCAGGGCTCGCGGGACTAGGGAGGGCGGAACATGCTGCGCATCCACCGGTATTTCGAGACCGCCATCACCCGGCAGGCTTCCGACCTGCACCTGAAGGCGGGCAGTCCGCCGACCCTGCGGGTGGGGGGGCGCCTGCTG
>CAZKPI010000143.1:0-5567 GCA_964554555.1 uncultured bacterium | reverse complement strand
GCTGGAAGCCAACTTCATGATCAACTACCAGAACCGCTGGCGGATCCGCGTCTGCATCTTCCGCCAGCGCGGGTGTCTGTCGGGGGCGTTCCGGTTCATCCCCACCAAGGTTCCGAGCATCGACCAGCTCAAACTGCCGGTGCGGCTGAAGGAAATGGCCCTGCGGCCGCGGGGGCTGTTTCTGGTCACCGGGCCGGCCAACTCCGGAAAGTCGCACACGCTGGCCGCCATGGTGCACGAGATCAACAAGTCGACCCCCCGGCACGTCATCACCATCGAGGACCCCATCGAGTTCGTCCACAAGCCGCGGCGGGCGCTGTTCACCCAGCGCGAGATCGGGCTGATGACGAAGGACTACCAGTCGGCCCTGATGTATGCCCTGCGCGAGGATCCCGACGTCATCCTGGTCGGCGAGATGCGCGACATTGCCACCATTGAGATGGTGCTGACGGCGGCCGAGACCGGGCATCTGGTGCTGTCGACCCTGCATACGGTGGGCGCGGTGCAGACCGTCGACCGCATCATCAACGTCTTTCCGGGCCACCGGCACGAGGAGATCCGCACCCAGGTCTCGCTGTCCCTGCTGGGAACCATCTCCCAGGTGCTCCTGCCCGGCCGCGAGAAGAACCAGCGGGTGATGGCGTATGAACTGATGATCCTCAACCCGGCCATGCGCAACCTGATCCGCGAGAAGAAGACCAACCAGCTGAAGTCGGCCCTGATGCTGGCCCGCAAGGAAGGCTGTGTGACGCTGAAGGACAACCTGACCGAGCTCCTGCGCGACGAGCGGGTCGATGCCAGGCTGGTCAACGCGCTGATGAAGGAGATCGTCGAATGAGCCTCACCCCCGACATCGAACCCTTCCGGCTGGTGAAAGCCGCCCGGCGCCTCCTGCGGCCGGTCATCACGCGCCTGGAGAACCGGGTCCGCGAGGGGGAGGAGGACGACCTGGTGCTGGAGTCCCTGCTGGCCCTCGGCAAGATCGGCGACCCCGGCTCGCTCGAAGTTCTGCAGGGGGCGCTCGACCGGTTCCCCGACCGGCTCGAGCCGATCACCGCCCTGGGCCTGTTCCGCAATGGGGGTCCGGTGCCGCGTCTGCTGAAACTGCTCGAGACCCCCGACCACCCCTTCAAGGAGGAGGTGGTGCGGGTGCTGGGCGAGATCGCCGACCCGATGGCGGGCAAGGCCCTGAAAGACCTCCTGCATGACCAGGACCGCATGGTGCGCTACCATGCCGCCTGGGCGTTGTACAAGATCGGCGGGCGGGATGTGGCGCAGAGCCTGTGCCGTCTGCTGTCCGACCCGGACGAATGGATCGTCATCAACGTCCTCGAAATCCTGTCGCGGCTGAAGGAGGTCGAGGCGATCCCGTCGCTGGTCGGGCAGTTCGAGATCGCGCGCGATGCCCGGCTGAAGGCGATCATCATCAGCACGCTGGCCTCGTTCGGCGAGTCGCAGCTGCTGAAGGTGTTCGAGGAGGGGCTGAAGTCGTTCGACCCCCGCATCCAGGCCAATGCCGTCGAGGCGATCTCGATGCTGAAGATCTCCGGGCTGGAGATGAAGCGGAAGCTGAAGCGGTTCTACGCCCACCCCAACAACCGGGTGCGGGCCAACGCCGCGCTGGCCCTGCACAAGGTCGACGAGGCGGCGGTGCTGGCCGAGATCCAGGCCATGCTCGACAGTCCCGACGTGGCCACCCGGCGGTCGGCGGCCTTTGTCCTGTCGAAGGCGGCGGTCAAGGGCCGCGACGGGTTCATCGACCGCCTGCTGGGGGATCCCTCCTACGCGGTGCGGAAGATGGCGCTGAAGGCGGCCCTGGCCCTCGACACGGGGGTGGGCATCGGGCGGATCCAGCCCCTGCTGAAGGATGCCAACCTGTGGGTCCGGCGCGAGGCGGTCGACTGCGCCCGCAAGATTCCTGAGTTCCCTGCCGACGCCATCCTGGAGGCCTTCAACATGGAGAAGAGTCCGCCGGTGCTCGAGAGCATGCTCGATTTCATCGTCGAGCGGCATCTCGACCAGGCGGTGGAGGGCATCCTGCAGAAGATCCGCGAGGAACCCGAAGAGGGCCTGCCCAAACTGCTTTCCTCGCTGGGCCATCTGGAGGCGCGCGACGCCATCCTGAAGGCCCGCAAGTCGCTGGGGGCGGCCACTCCCGAGATCATGCGCGAGTATTACATCGCCCTGCTTCTGCACGGCGAGCTGGGGGTGCTGGACGAACTCGCCGCCGCCGATCAGGACAAGAAGCGGGACGAGGAGCTCCTGCTGGCGGTGAAGGTGGCCGGCGAGGTCGGCGGTTTCCTGCAGAAGACCGACCTGTTCTCCCGGCGGCTGGTGGAGGCCCTGACCGAGGAGGTCAAGAAGGATCTCGGCGGCGTGGCGACCCTGGCCGGGCCGGAACCGGCCGCCGCCGCCCCCGCGCTGACGAAGGACGACCTGCCCAGGGGCGTCGAGCTGTTTTCGCAGGGCCGGTTCGAGGAGGCGGAGCGGTTCTTCAAGGAGTATCTGATCGCCTTCCCCGGCACCGGCGAGGCGCTGTATCACCTGGCCGCCAGCCTGTTCCGGCAAGGGGAGGTGGAGCGGGCCCTGCCTTTCCTGCTGGAGCTGATGGAGAAGGTGCCCGGCCACGTGGCGGGCGGTCTGCTGTTGGGGCAGATCCATTTCCAGAAAAAGCGTTGGGATGAGCTGATGAAGCTGTATGAGGGACTGCGGACGAAAATCCCCAAGACCGACGCGAAGACCTTCGCGCAGGTGCAGGGGGCGCTGGGGCTGGCCTATTTCCACCTGAAGCGGTACCAGCGGGCCATCGAGTCCCTGACCCAGGCCATGAACGCCAACCCGCGCGACATGTCGTCGTGCTACCACCTCGCCCTGTGCTACTACGCGGTCAAGGAGCACGCCCGCGCCCTGTCCCTTCTGCGCAACCTGCGCCAGACCCTGCCCGCCGACAGCCGCGTCTTCCGCAACGTCGAGGAGCTGATCCAGAAACTGGAAGACGAAGGCTGATGCCCGGTCCTGGCCGGAAGGCCGCGGTCCCTGTCTCCGGCCTCGGGCGGCGGCCGTCCGCGTGCCGCTGGTGCCTCTGGGGCGCCTGGCGTGCCAGGCACTGCCGGGTTCTTGCCCAGGTGGGGCCGGCCAGGCGGCAGACGCCTTTCGGCGGCCGCGAGGGTACCGGCCCGCGTCCGCCCTTTTCCGGCACCCTCCCCCGGGCCAAAAGGGGGCGACCGGGCCGCCGGCGCAAGGCACGGTTCGGGAACGGGCGGACCCTGCCGATAGAGAGGTCTGACTTCATACGTTGAGGGGCGCGGCATGGAAGGTTTGTTCAAGCTCCTGGCCGATCTGGCCAAGAAAAAGGTTTCCGATCTCCATCTCTACCCGGGGGAGGTCAGCTTCATCCGGAAGAACGGAGTGCTGGAAGCCCTCCCCGGCATCTCCTTCACCGAGGACGAGGTGAAGAAGTTCATCCTGAAGACCAGCACGCCGCGGGCCCGGGAGATCCTGGGCCGGTCGCGGCAGGTCACCTACGCGTTCGAGGATCAGGCGCTGGGGCGGTTTCGGTTCTCGGTGTTCTTCGCCAAGAACACCTTTGGCGCGGCCATCCGGCTGATCCCCGACAAGCCCCCGAGTCTGCTGGAGCTCGGCCTGCCGGAGGTGCTGAAGAAGGTGCTGGCCAAACCGGCCGGCCTGATCATCGTCGGCAGTCCGTCGGGCCATGGCAAGACCACGACCATCGCGGCCCTGCTGGGATTCATCAACGCGCATTTCCAGAAAAGCATCGTGACCGTGGAAAACCCGGTCGAGATCCGGTTCCGCGACGAGATGTCGGCCTTCATCCAGCGGTCGATCCCCCTCGACGTGGCCAACTTCTACGAAGGCCTGGTCGAGGCCTACCGCATGTACCCGGACGTGGTGATGACCGACTCGATCAACTACGCCGACGCCTTCGATCAGGCCCTGTTCCTGTGCGAATCAGGCTGTCTGGTCATTGCCGCCACCGACGGGGGCAACTGCCAGCAGATTCTCGAGCGGCTGATCTATGCTCGGCCCAAGGAGGCGCGAGACATGCTGCGGGGAAAGCTGGCCTCCAATCTGACCATGATCATCAGCCAGCGGCTGGCGCCCCGCCAGGACGCCATCGGGCGGGTGCCCGTCTTCGACATCCTGGTCAACACGGCACAGGTGAAGACGCTGATCAAGAATGAGAACCTGGTCATGCTCCGCAGTCTCCAGGAGCAGGACCAGGCTTCGGGCATGCAGACCTGCGACCGCCACCTGCTGACCCTGGCCCAGAAGAACGTGATCGCTCCCGGCACGGCCGTCTCCCTGGCGGATGACCCGCAGGAGATGCAGATGCGGTTTGCCAAGAGGTGATGGGAATGGACCTGAAGAATCTTCTCGCCAAAGTCCATCAACAGGGGGCCACCGAGCTCCACCTGAAGGTCGGGGCGGCACCCCTGATCCGGCAGAACCGCTTCCTGAAGAAAATCGACCTGCCGGCCGTGACCGCTGAGGACCTGAAAGGAGTGCTGGCCACCGCCCTTCCCGAGGACGAGCGCAAGCGGCTGGCCAGCGTGCGGTTCCAGGAGGTCAACGTGTTCGGGGAGCCGCCCTGCAACTACCGCCTGCAGATCATGCAGGCGCAGGGCGAGTTCTGCATCATCATCAAGATCATTGCCAAGACGATCCCCGGTTTTGCCGAACTGGGGTTCCCGTTCTCGCTGGAACCCCTGACCAAGGCCGCCCAGGGCCTGTTCATCCTGGCCGGGCCGGCCCGCTCGGGCATCTCGACCTCGCTGGCCTCGTTCGTCGAACGCATCAACCAGAACCGGTCGGCGCACGTGCTGGTGGTCGAGGATCCCATCGAGTACACGTTCGAGCCGAAGAAATGCCGCATCTCGCACCGGCAGTTCAAGAAGGACATCCAGTCGATCGAGCAGGGCATCAACTTTGCCAAGCGGATGGATGTGGACGTGCTCGTTCTCGGCGACCTGAAGCGCGAGGTGCCGTTCTACAACATCCTCGAGTATGTCGCCGGAGGCCATTTCGTCGTCCTGTCGATGCAGAGCCTGGGAGCGCAGAACACCGTCGAGAAGATCCTGTATTCCTTCCCCGAGCATGACCGGGAGCATGCCGCCAGCGTGCTGTCGCACACCCTGCTGGGCATCTGCTCGCAGGTCCTTCTGCACAGCCCCGCCGAGAGCCGGATGGTGCCGATCCACGAGGTGATGCTGATGAACAACACGATTCGGCAGATCATCCAGAAGGGCCGGGTCACCCAGATCGACCCGAACCTCCGGGCGGGCGGCGAGGGCAGTCAGCCCTTCGACGTGCCGCTGGGCAAGTACGCCCGCGAGCAGGTCCTGCCCAAAGAGACCGTCGATGCCTTCCTGGCCGCCTACCGGAGCAGTAAATGATGCCGCCGCTCACGCGCCGCGGGTTCACCCTGATCGAGATGAGCGTCGTGGTGGCCATCATCGGAGTCCTCTTCGCCACCGTGGTCCCGCTCTACGGCACGACGGTGCGCCGGGCGAAGGAAACCGCCCTGAAGGAGGACCTGCAGGCCCTGC
>CAZKPI010000142.1:8385-9781 GCA_964554555.1 uncultured bacterium | reverse complement strand
CTCCCGGCGGGGGCGGCAGGGGCAGAAGGGGCGGGGGTAGCGGCGCTGGCCGCGGAGAACGAGGGCGGGGCCGCCTCGGGCCCCGCCGGGGAAACCGCTCCCGGGGCGGGGCTGGCCGCCGTGCCGCCCTTCGACCAGGTCAGCAGATCCTGTTCCGCCATCAGCCGCGTGGGGTCGATCCCTTCCAGCCTGGTGCGGAAGGCCATCACGTCGCGTGACTGCACCAGCCAGGCGACGGGGGCCTGCGCGGCCAGGATCTCCCGCACCTCGGCCAGCCGGCTGGAGGGGCTGGCCCCGGGCGGCGGCACGCGGTCCCAGGCTTCCAGGGCCTGATCGAGTTCCGGAGAGGTGAACCCGGTGAAGTTCAGCCGGTCACCCACCGGGGGGGAGGAGTGCCAGAGGTTGATCCAACTGCGATCGTAGGGCACCGACCACCCGATCAGGAAGGTGTCGAACTGGCCGGTCTGAAGACGCTTGCCGATCAGGTCCGACCAGCTCAGGATCTCAACGACGGCCTTGATGCCGACCGCCTTCAGATCGGCCGCCAGCCGGTCGGCCGCCGCCTTCCGCCCGAGATTCATCTGGTTGGTGAGGATGGTGAGCGTGAACGGCTTGTTGTCCAGATCGCGCCAGCCGTCGCCATCGGCATCGCTCAGACCGGCCTGGGTCAGCAGTTCGGCCGGCGAGGGCCCGCCCTCGGGGGCGGGCGCGGCGCTGGCGGGAAGCCGCTCCCCGCCCGGGGGGCCCGCCATGATCACGCCGTCGATGGCCAGGGTGTTCAGCAGTCGCGGCCGGTCGACCGCGCGCGACAGCGCCTGCCGCACCGGCAAACGGTCGAAGGGGGCCCGGCGGGTGTTGAACCCCCAGACCAGGCAGGCCGGGTTTGGGGTCCGCACGAACTGCACGTCGGGAATCCGCAGTTCCTCAAGCCGACCGGCGATCTCGGGCGGGACGTTCATCCAGTCGAGACGGCCGGCCCGGAAATCCTCCACCAGGCCCTCGACTCGCGGATGACACCGCACCAGGATCCGCCGGAACGGCGGCGCCGAACGCCCCTCGGGCAGGGCCGCCGCCGGTCCGCCGGCCGCCTGTCCCGGATAGGCCTCCAGTTCGACGAACTGGGCGCGCTCCCGGGCCACCACCCGGTAGGGACCAAGCCCGACCGGGAACTGGGCGAAGAGCAGGCGGGCGTCGGTCGTGCCCGACCCGGCTTCGGCGGGGGGCGGGGACGGGGTCGCCACGCGCTGGAAGGTGACAGGGAGGCGGGCCTCCGCGAGCTTCTGACCCTCGAGCAGGTGGCTTGGCAGGACGCCGACCGTCAGCAGGTCGAGGAACTGGACCGAGTTGCCGGCGAACACGACCCGCGTGCGCCGGCCTCGGTCGAGGGTCTGCACGG
>CAZKPI010000142.1:0-8375 GCA_964554555.1 uncultured bacterium | reverse complement strand
CGTAGGGGGAATTCGTTTCGCTGGCCGCCAGGGTCTGCAGAGTGAACTCGAAATCACGGGCGCTGAACGGAGTGTCGTCATGCCAGCGCAGACCGGTGCGCCAGGCCCCTTCCACGATCAGGTTCCCCTGCTCGTCCTGCGTCGGCACGAAGCTGGCGAACAGATCCGGCAGGAATCCGCCGTCGGGACCGCGCTTCAGCGGCCCCGCGTGCACGAGGCTGGTGACCAGCCGGCCAAACTCGCCGAGCGCCAGGCCCGGCGTCAGGCCCAAAGGATCGCCGTAGATGCCCAGGCGGAGCACCCCCGGATCGTCCGCCTGCAGGAGGGCCTGCTGGGCCGCCGGCAGGGGCCGCTCCCGGGAACACCCTGCGGCCAGGCCCATCGCCAGCCCCACGAGGCACATCACGACCGGAAGCCGGGAACGGGATGCCCGGCCTCCGCTTTCAGCGGCATTCTTCTGCGACACGTTGTCCTCCGGTGCGGGGGGGAAATGGCCGGGCCCGGCGGCCCGACCGCGCCTCACGGGGCGGCGGGTTCAGGGGCGGCCGGCCCCGCCGGCGGGACGGAAGCAGTCGCCTGCTCAGGCGGCTGGGGTGCGGGCGCCCCCTGGTCCTGGCTTGGGGCCTGACCCTGGTCCTGGCCCTGATTCTGACCCGGAGCCTGACCCTGGTCCTGGCCCGGAGCCTGACCCTGGTCCTGGCCCGGGGCCTGATCCGGAGCCGGTGCTGGCGGCGCCTGGTCTGGCGAGGAGGCCGGCCCCGCCGGCGACGGCGGAGCGGGAGACGCGGAGGCGGGCGAGAGAACGGGAGCCGGGGCGGCCGTCGCCGCCATCGCGGGCAGGGTTCCCCCCAGCATGGCCTTGAGGTTCTCCTGCACCTGGGGACTCACCGCCTTTCCCTTGAGCAGTCTCTGCACGATGGGCAGGGCCTCAGCCTGCTTGCCGGCTTTGACCAGGGAGTTGGCCTGGCCGAACTCCACGACGGACATCGAAGCCAGCAGGCCCTCGATCTCGACCTTGATCTGGGGCGGAGTCGTCGGCGCGTCGTAGGCGTCCTCCAGCAGGGGGCGGGCCTCGGCCAGGCGGTTCTGCCGCACCAGGGTGATGCCCAGATCGCGCTTGAAGATCGGATGCCCCGGCTGAAGTTCCAGCGCCCGGCGCAGGTTCGTTTCGGCGGTGGCATACTCCCCGAGGTTCGAGGCCGCGATTCCCACCACATCCAGGATGGTCGGGTCGGCCCCGCCGATGGCGCGCGACACGGAGGCGCCGATGGCGTAGGCCTCCGCCCACTTCTGCCGGTGGGCCTTGACCACCGCCAGGACGGCGCCGGCCTGGGTCTCAAAGGCGGGGAAGGTGATGGCCCGCTCGAGGGCCTTCTCGGCCTTCTCCAGGTCGCCCAGTTCCCAGGCGATCTTGCCGATGTAGAAGTAGTAGATCGAACGCGCGTCGCCGCAGGTCAGGAATTTCCCGAGCTCGGCCTCCTGCAGGGCCTTCATGCGGTCCTGCAAAATGTAATAGTAGATGTGCATCCGCCGGAAGACCACCGAGTGGTAGGTCGACCGGGCGTTGAAGTTGATGTTCTTCCAGGCCCGGTCGGCCATTTCCAGGGCTTCCTGCCCCTTCCCTTCCATTTCCAGGATGGTCGACAGCTTGAGGTAGGGGTCGCCCGGCAGAGGGTCGATGGCGATGGCCTCGAGCAGGTTGGCCTTGGCCTGGTTCACGACCTCCGGCGCCTGCCGTGACTGGATCATGGTTTCCGACAGCCGCACCAGCGTGTCGGCCCGGTAGGTCTTGCGCTCGAAATGGTAGCCGAGCAGTCCGGCCACCATGACCACCACTCCCATGGCGATGACCACGCCCGGTTCGGCCTGCGCCACGTAGGCCGGCAGAGGCCGCTTGAAGAAGCCGGTCTCGCCGAGCGTGGGCACCAGGGCCAGCACCACCACCGCATACAGGGCGGTCTCGATGCGGTGGAAGGGGAAGTCGGGAACCGCCGCCACCAGCTGGGACACCATCGCGGCCCCCAGCCCGATCAGCAGGACATGGTCGCCCTTGAACTCGCCCATCGCCGCCGGGGCCTCGGCATCGGCCGGCCCCGGAGGCCCGGTGCCTTCGGGCACCGCGGCCATGGTCTCGGCCCGGACCGACTGGTAGATGATCGCAAAGAAGCGCCACAACAGGAACAGGAAGATGCCAAGGCCGAGCAGGCCCAGTTCCGAAACCAGCTGGAGCCAGTCATTGTGCGCCTGCCGGAAGGTGACCGCCGTGAAGGTCTCCTTGTTCTCGTCGTCGAAGGTCGTGGCTTCCTGCAGGGGGAAGAAATGCTTGAACGACCCGAACCCACTGCCGACCAGCCATTTGAACGGATTTTTGGCAAACGACTGGAAGGTCGCATACCAGACCCAGAGCCGTTCGTAGGTGTTGCTGGTCTTGCGGTCCATGGTGAAGGTGCTCTTGATCTTGTCGAGCATGTTGAACGACTTCGAGGAGGTGACGGCCACGCCGAACCCGATCACCAGGATCCCCAGCACGCAGACGAAGAAGGCCGCATTGCGCTTCACGAACCGCCACTGGCGGTCGAGCAGGACCAGCATCAGGGTCATGAAGGCGATCCCGCAGATGATCCCCAGCAGGGCCGCCCGACAGCGGGTGATGTAGAGACCGTAGAGCATCACCCCGTAGAGAGCCATCGACAGGGCTTTCATCCCGACGTTCCGGTAGTAGAAATAGAACGACAGGGGAATGAACGCCGTGAACATCGTGAACGTGCCCAGGTAGTTCCGGTTGCCGAACGTCGACACGATCGAGGTCATGTTGTAGTTCTTGTCCGCCAGCTGAGGGAAGAGCGGCAGGTAATAGGCCTTGTAGTCGATCTGCCCGTTGAAGATCTCGTCGCGGGCCCAGACCCACCCCTGGACGGCATCCCACCGGTAATACCAGTTCTCCGACTCCATGATGCCCAGGCCGGCGGTGGCGACCCCGCCCAGGACGATCGCCCACAGAATCCCTTCCAATTGCCAGCGTGTCTTGACCGTGTTCACGATGAAGGGATACAGCATCATGATCAGGAAGGTGCCGCGCAGGTCGCGGATTGCTGAGACGCCGTTGTAGTTCCAAGCCACCGACAGCACCGACAGACTGAAGAACAGCGCCAGCGGGAAGTCGAGCCGGGTGCGGGACAGCCGGATCACTCCCGAATAGACGAACCGGATGGCGAACACCACGCCTAAGAGCGCCAGCGTCTGCTTCGACCAGAACTCCTTCGGGGTCAGGAAGTTCTCGGTCGTCTCGCGGTCGAACAGGAAGGGGGTCTTGAGCGTGACCCAGACCACGCCCAGGTAGATGATCCAGTCGAGGACGTCGAGCGCCTGCCACGCCTGCCCGGCGGTGGCCGGCCGGAAGATGCCCGCCACGAACTTCAGGGGCGGCGGCAGGTCGTCGAAACTCCGGTCGTCGCCTCGGGGCCGGGAACCGTAGGCATCCTCGGAGGAATGGCGGGGCCGCTTCGTCTTGGCCATGTCAGTCGGCCTTGATCAGCACTTCGAGCCCGGGGAACTGCCCCCCCGTCCCGTTGGCCTTGCGGTTGGAAAAATCGACCAGATTCACGTTTCCCGATCCGACCTGGACGGTCGAGGAACCGGGGAAGAAGGTGCTGTCGTTGGCCGTCGGGCCCAGGGGCAGCCACAGTTCGGTGGAACTCGCCGGGGTGGTGGTGGCGACGAAGTCGGCGACCCGCACCTCGGGGGAGAACACCAGATCGGCCGTGAAGGCCGGGCTGGCCACGAAGGTGATGGGGTTGCCGGTGGGCTGCAGGTAGCGCGTGAACTCCAGCCGCACCAGATCGTTAGCCGAGATGTGCCGGTTGTGATCGGCGTCGACCCAGGTGGCCCGGAACAGGGCGAGAGGGGGAAGGTAATCGACGACGATGTCGTCCCGCGGATCCAGGTGGTCGGGCCCCAGCGATCGAATGGTTCCCGAGGCGGGAGCCACCTCGTAGGCCCGGCCCCAGGGATCGAAGGTCATTTGCTGGAGATAGTTGCCCTGCAGGACGTTCAGGTCGGTGTGGTTGAACTTCTTGTCCTCGAACGTGTTGTACTTGATCAGGGCCTCTTTGATGATGCGGGCCTCGCGCACGTAGTTCTGGTAGTAGGGCAGAGCCACCCCGACCAGGATGGCGATGATCGCCACCACGATCAACAGTTCGATCAGCGTAAAACCTTTCCTCGTCGTCATAGGGGCCGATAGTATCATAGCCCGCCCCCCCTGACAAGATGGACAGCCCCTCCCTCAACCGTCCTTCCGAATGTGTCTTTGGTCCACGCCCTTCTTTTCCTTCCCACCCACCGCCCCAAACCCAACAGAAGCGTGATCGCCCCGCCCGGCTGTCAGCCCGCGCTCGCCCTTTCTCTCCTTCTCCCTTCTCCCTCCTATTCTCCGGATAGTCTCCCTATCCTCCCCACCCTCTCTCCCCTCCCATTTCCCCGTTCTCCTACTTCTTGATTTCCAGCCGGCAATGACGGACAATGGATGCGCCAGGAAAATGCCTGACAACGGCGACCTTAGCCCAGCTTCAGGGCGGCAAAACTCCACGACCGAACAGGGAACCCCCGCATGCCCCGCGTCCTCGTCATCGCCGAAGCCGGCGTCAACCACAATGGCGACCCGGCCCTCGCCCGCGACCTGGTGGCCGCCGCCGCCGAGGCCGGCGCCGACATCGTGAAATTCCAAACGTTCAAAGCCTCCCGGCTGGTCACCCGCCGCGCCCGCCAGGCCGGCTACCAGGCCGCCCGCACCCGCGGCCCCCGCACCCAGCGGGAGATGCTCGAGAAACTGGAACTGCCCCCCGCCGCCTGGCATGACCTGATCGACCTGTGCGCCCGGAAACGGATCGCCTTCCTGTCCACCCCCTTCGATGAGGAAAGCCTGCGGGAACTGGTCGAGGACTTCCACCTCCCCCTTCTCAAGATCCCGTCGGGCGAGATCACCAACCCCCTCCTCCTGCTCCCCGCGGCCCACAGCGGGTGCCGCCTGATCCTCTCCACCGGCATGGCCACCCTCGCCGAGGTCGAAACCGCCCTCGGCATCATCGCTTTCGGCCGGGCCGCGGGCGGCCGGGCCGCGGGCGGCCGGACCACAGGCCGCCAGACTGCCTCTGCCGGCCGCCCTCCTTCCCTTGAAGCCTTCCGCGAAGCCTACCGCCTCGCCCAGGCCGCCCGGAACGCCGGGTCCCCCGGCGGGACGGCCGCTCCAACCTCCGCCGCCCTGACCGGCCTGGACGGCGTCAGCCTCCTGCACTGCACCACCGAGTATCCCGCCCCCCTGGCCGAGGTGAACCTGCGCGCCATCGACACCCTGCGCGCCGCCTTCGGCCTCGAGGTGGGCCTCTCCGACCACACCGAGGGCATCGCCGTTGCCCTCGCCGCCGTCGCCCGCGGCGCCGCCATCATCGAGAAGCATTTCACCCTCGACCGCACCCTTCCCGGCCCCGACCACCAGGCTTCCCTCGACCCCGCCGGCCTGCGGGCCCTGGTCGAAGGCGTCCGGGCCGTCGAGGCGGCCCTGGGCAGTCCCGTCAAGATCCCTTCGGAGGCGGAAATGCGCAACATGGCCGTCGTCCGCAAGAGCCTCGTGGCCCTGCGCCCCATCGCCAGGGGGGAACGCTTCACCCCCGCCAACCTCGGCGTCAAACGCCCCGGCACCGGGGTCTCGCCCCTGCGCTATTACGAATTCCTCGGCCGCCGCGCCCCCCGCGACCTCGCCGCCGACGACCTGGTGCCCGACCTGCCATGATCAGGCTCGCGCTCCGTACCGGGAATCCCGGCGTCGGGTTCGGCCCTTCCCGCGCTTCCGCTTCCGGGCCCGGTCAGCACCCCCCCCCGGTGCCCCCCCTCGTCCTGGTCGGGGCGGGCGGCCATGCCCTGGTCCTGCTCGACATCATCCGGTGCCTCGGCCTCGCGGTCCGCGGCGTGATCGACCGCCGCCAACCGGCCGCCGGGGCGTTCCAGGATCTGCCCTGGCTGGGCGACGACACCGCCCTCATCGACACCGACCCCGCCGCCGTCGCCCTGGTCAACGGCATCGGCTCGGTGGCCTCGGTGGCTCGCCGCCGCGAGGTCTTCGAGCGGTTCAAGACCCTGGGCTTCTCCTTCGCCACGCTCGTCCACCCCAGCGCGGTCATCGCCGACGGGGTCGAACTGGGGGAAGGGGTCCAGATCATGGCCGGGGCGATCCTCCAGCCCGGCGTCCGCCTCGGCGCCGACACCATCGTCAACACTCGCGCCGCCATCGACCACCAGTGCGTCATCGGAGCCCACGTCCACGTCGCCCCGGGCGTCACGCTCTCCGGCGAGGTCACCGTCGAGGACTCCGTCCACATCGGCACCGGCGCCGCCATCATCCAGGGCCGCCGCCTCGGCACCGCCTGCCTCGTCGGCGCCGGGGCGGTCGTCATCCGCGACGTCCCCGCCGGGGTCACCGTCCTGGGCGTCCCCGCCCGCGTCGTCGGCGCGGCCAAGGGCTGACCACCCTTCCCAGCCCCCCACCGCCGCCCCCGCCCGTTTTCCACGGGAAGGCCCCCTTCACGGAATCAGAACGACTTCGCTCCGCTCGGGGAAGATCCTGAGAAAGTCCCGCTGGTTGAAGGTGAGAATGGCTTCTGCCTTGGATTTTTCGAACGCCGCTCCCAGCAGGAGGTCGTAGATCACTCCCCCGCGCAGACCTTTTTCGGCCGCCTTTCTGACCGCCCGCAGGTAATCGGCCGCCTTCAGGTCGATAACCCGGTGGCGCGACACCAGGTTTTCCTGGACCAATTGAAAGGCCGTTCCCGGGGCAATCCTGGGCGAAATGGGAAGCGAGGTCAAAATGCCGTAGACCTCGGCCAGGGAATGCGAGGCGATGACCAGCTCGACGGCCTTCCTGGAGACCTTCATCAACCAGGGAACGGTGCGCGGATGATGGGGGTGTTTCTCGATCAGGGCGGCAATGAGGAAGGAGGTGTCCGCCAGGAGCCTCATGGGTTCCTCCTCGACAGGTTCCGGATCCGGCCGGCCCGGAAATTCTGCACACACTCCAGGACATCCTCCTGCAGTTCGCCCGTGAAAACCAGCCACCCGTGCTCCACTTTCACATGCGGAGCCCCTTCATAGGGCCGCAGGCGGATCTCCTGGTCGGACTCCTCAATCCGTAAGGAGGACCCCGGCCGCAAGCCGAGGGCATCCCGGATCTCCTTCGGAATGACGATCCTCCCAAACTTGTCGATGACGGCATCCATGGCAATACCTCCTATTCAAAGGGTAATTTTTGGTTGCCATTTGTCAAAATTGATTGCCATTTTTTCCTCACCACCCGCGCGCGAGGTCCGGCCCCAGCGGAAGGGGCGGGGTCAGGGCTGGGAAAAGGTTGGCACCAGCTTCTGCAGTCCGGCCAGAACAGCGGCGCGGTCCCCCCGGCGGGCGGCGGCGATCAGCGCCTCGACGCCGGCCAGCACGGCGGCCTCGTCGACCGGCTCGCTGGCGGCCATGAAGATCTTGGCGTTGCGGGTCGCGGTCGTCTCCTCGACCGGGGTCAGCAGTTCCTCGACCAGCTTCTCGCCGGGGCGGGTGCCCGAGAACTCGATGCGTACGTCCTTGCCCGGCTCGAGCCCGGCAAGGCGGATCAGATCCTCGGCCAGGTCGAGGACGCGCACCGGTTCCCCCATGTCGAGCAGGAAGATCTCGCCGCCCTGGCCCAGCGCCCCGGCCTGGATGACCAGCTGTGAGGCTTCCGGAATGGTCATGAAATACCGCACCATGTCGGGGTGCGTGATGGTGATGGCTTCCCCGCGCTCGATCTGCTTCATGAACAGCGGGATCACACTGCCGCGACTGCCCAGCACGTTCCCGAACCGCACGGCCGAGAACCGCGTCGGCCCCGGCCGGGCCGCCGCGATCCGCACCAGCATTTCGGCCGCCCGCTTGGTGGCCCCCATCACCGAGGTCGGCTTCACCGCCTTGTCGGTCGAGATCATCACGAACCGCTCCGGGGGAACCTCGCCCGCCGCCTGCAGAAGGTTGCGCGTGCCCAGCACGTTGTTCTTGACCGCCTCGCCCGGATGTTCCTCCATCAGCGGCACGTGCTTGTGGGCCGCCGCATGGAAGACGATCTCCGGGCGCCGCTCGGCAAACACCTGCCGCACCCGGTCCAGGTCCTGGATGTTGGCGATCGCCGTCGCCAGGCCGCACCCGGCCGCGTCAGGCCTCTGCCGCAGTTCCTGGTGGATCTGGTAGATGCTGTTCTCGCCCGCCCCCAACAGCGTCAGCGCCCCCGGCCCGAACGGCAGGAGCTGGCGGCAGATCTCACTGCCGATGCTCCCCCACGCGCCGGTGACCAGCACCCGCCG
>CAZKPI010000141.1:0-9789 GCA_964554555.1 uncultured bacterium | reverse complement strand
TCGGCCGGCCGGAGGGGTTTCGGGCCACCAGGCCGCTGGCCCTTTTCCTCCATCGTCCCCCCGGCCCAGGCTCTTCCTTCCTGCGCACGCCCTTTGGCCGTGGTGATCCGGCAGGTTTCAGCAACGGCTCGCCGCTTCCTCGCCAACTCCCTTTCCCCTGACGGTTTCCGGACGATGCAGGGAAACCCGCCATGCCGGCAAACCGCTTTGGGTCAGGCGGTCGGCGAGGGCTCCCTGGCGGCCGGCGGCGAATAGACCGTCACGCAGTTGCGGCCGGCCTCCTTCGAGCCGTAGAGGGCCTCGTCAGCGTGCTTGATGAGATCGAGCTTCTCCGTGGCGTGCGTCGGGCAGGTGGCAACGCCCAGGCTGATCGTCACCTTGAGGACGGTGCCGTCGGGCCCCGGGTAATCGTGCGCCTCGATCGCCTTGCGGAGCCGCTCGGCGACCAGGGCGGCCGCCGGCGTGTCGGTCTCGGGCAGGATCACGGCGAATTCCTCGCCGCCATAGCGCGCGGGAATGTCGAACGTGCGCAGGGACTGCTTGAGGATCGACGCCGAAGCCGACAGGACGATGTCGCCCATCTGGTGGCCGTAGGTGTCGTTGAACTTCTTGAAGTGGTCGATGTCGAACAGGATCAGCGAGACCGGTTTCTGGTAGCGGCGCGCCCGTTTCATCTCGTTGGCCAGCGCGACCTGGAAGTAGCGGTGGACAAAGAGCCTGGTCAGGCCGTCGGTGATCGACAGCTCATACAGGCGTGACTTCTCCATGGTCAAGGCGATCTGGCTGGCCATGGTGGTGGCCAAAGACAGGTCGCTGTCGGTGAACGAACCCTCGGTGCGGTTGACCACGTTCATCACGCCGACCCCCTTCTTGTCGACCAGCAGGGGCAGGCACATGATGTTGTCCACCTTCCAGGGGATGCCCGGCTCGTATGGCTTGAACCGCTCCTCGATGCCGGAGTTGAGGACGACGGGCTCGAGGCTTTCGAAGACCTTTCCCGCCACCCCCTCGCCCGGCTCGATCTCGATGCGCTGGGCGCCATCCTCGAACTCGCCGTAGACCACGCTCAGGGACAGCCTGCCGGTTTCCTCGTTGAACAGCAGGATACTGCCGCGCTGGGCTTTGAGGCCCTGGCAGGCTTTCTCCAGGATGATGCGCAGGACGTCCTGGGTACTGCCCGCGAAGTTGATTTTCTGACTGATCTCGTAGAGGGTGCTCAGCTCGTGGATCTTGTTCTCCAAGGCGCCCTTCGACCGGACAAGCTCGTCGGTCATGGTGTTGAAGGTGCCCACCAGGGCCCCGATCTCGTCGCGCGAGGAGATGCCGGTAATCCGCTCCTGAAGGTTGCCGCCGGCGATCCGGCGGGCCCCCTCGATCAGCAGGGAGAGAGGAAGGGTGAGGTAGTTGGCGAACAGGAAGCAGACCAGCAGGGTCAGCACGGTCAGCCCCACCGCCACCTTGACCGCCCGCCGGATGGTGAGGGCCTTGAACCGGGCGAGCCGGTCGTTGCTCTTGCTGACGTCGACGAGGGCGATCGTCTTCCCGCCGGCCTCCTTGACCGGATGGTAGGCGGTCGCCCAACTGCCGAACGCATCCTGGTTCGCCGCCGAATAGGTGGGAACGCCTTTTTCCCAGGCGTCGAGCATCTCCTGGTTGACGTCGAAGATCGGGTATTCGGGGATGAACTCCTCGCCCAGCGGGGAACCGTCAGCAATGTGGGTGAACGTCTTGCCGTCATAGCGGTAGAGGGCGGCCCAGGGCAGGTCGAAGTTTTCCTGGAGGGACCGCAGGAACGTCTTCAGTTCCTGGTAATAGGGGTCGTGAACGGAAGTCACCCCCACGACCCGGCCCCGGTCGACGAACTTGTCGATGAGGGTGGCCAGGGCGTTCAGCCGGTCGGCCATCTCCTTGTTGAAGTCGTCGAACGCCTGGATATAGGTGACGTAGGTGGCGGCCGCGATCATGAAAACCCCCAGCAGGCCGAACACCAGCGACAGCTTCCACTTCAGCTTGACGGTCACGCGGGGGGATTCCCGTTCCATCGTCCCGGCCTCTTTCAGTCCAGTTTCGACAGCGACCGCACCAGGCGGCCGTCGGAAGCGATGACGTAGACCTGCCCGTTGAGCGAGTCGGCCGCGAACATCTCGCCCGTGTCGGAGGCAACGGCCAGGCCAAACATCTGCAGATACTCCGCATCCATGCCCTGCTTCTGGGGATAGACGGCGCGCAGGAACCGGCCGTCGGGGGCGAAGGTGGAGATGCGCATGGTCGACATCTCGGTGACGTGCATGTTGCCCTGATTATCAAACGCGACGTTCTGGGGAAACATGAGCTTCCCCTCTTCCCAGCCCTTGTCCCCGCAGGACCACAGGAAGGTTCCGTCGGGCCCGAAGAGCGACAGGCGGAAATTGTAGGATTCGGCGACCAGGATCCGGCCGTCCGAAGCAATGGCGAAATCATTGGGATAGTAGAGCTGTCCCGGGGCGTAGCCGAGTGTGCCGAAGGTCGACAGCACGTTGCCGGCCCGATCGAAATGGACCAGTTTGTTCAGCTCCAGGTCGGACACCCAGAACGTCCCGTCCGGCTGAAACCGGATGGCCGCGGGGAACTTGATCGGTCCGGTGCCGCCCTTCCACTGCAAATGGTTGACGATGGCCCCCGACATCGTGAAGAACAAAACCTCGGCGACCGCGCTCGCCTGACGTTCCTCTTCGGTAAAGGCCTGGTCCTCCACATACCGGTTGGTGATCGCGATCTCGCCGTTTGGAGCGACCTCCAGGCCCCAGATCTTGTTCCCCTCGGGGACCGCGATTTCGCCCTGGTACCGGAACTGCCGGTCGGCCAGCAGGACCCGGTTGGCGGCCGAATCGAGGATGACCAGCCGGCTCTGGTCGGGGGTCAGCGCGACGAGGTTGGGCCGGTGGAAGGTCTTGTCGACCTGGCCGCAGCCGGACAGCATGAACGCTTCCAGGCAGAGAACCAGGCCTGCGAGCAACCAGCGCCGGATGGGATGCATCGGCTCCCCCGCATGAGGTGGGCACAGAATGGTGGCCGGGCGGGCGAAGCCGCCCCAGGCCACCCGGTGACGTCCGATGAAAGAGTGTATGCCTCCCACAGTTCCCTGTCCAGTGTTTTGCCCGACCCTGGACCCGCCATGGAGACTGGCCATGGTTCTCCGGAATGCCTTCCCGCCGGCCGGGGTCCCTGGAGAGGCGGTCGGGGCCGATCATCGCGGGGATGTGCGGCCGGGCTGTCTCCAGGGCTGTCGCCGATTCTGGAGCCGGGGCGGTCCCCCAACGTGGCGTTTTTTCGGGGAACGTTGTACCATGCCTGGGGACGGGTTCCCCGAACGTCCCTTCATCTTCTTTTCCAGAAAGGTGCACCTTGGCCCAGGAGGAAATCCCCCGCCCGCCCGTTACCCAGGACGACGAAAAGCCCCCGGCCCCACCCTGGGAACAAGCTCCGGCCGCTCGTCCCCGCGCCCCCCGCCCCGCCGGCCCGCCCAAGGTCGTGTCCGCCCGGCCGGTCCGGGTGCAGGCGCCGCTGACGGTGGGCAAGCGCCCCTGTTTCGACTGCAACTACATCCTGTCGCCCTACCAGGAGTTCTGCCCCCATTGCGGAGCCTTCCAGCCCGCCGACCGGCTTCCCCTGCTCGGCCTCGACCAGCGGACCATCGCGGCGTTCCTCCTCCAGGAGAGCCAGCGCCCGGCGGCGGCGACCACGCTCGCGGCGGCCGGATGGTTCCTGCTGGCCCTGGTCACCGTGGTGACCTTCGTGGCGATGCCGGGGCTGGCCGCCTTCACCAAGCTGGTCTTGAGCCCGCTGGTGGGAGCCCTGCTCTGGTGGGTCGGCCGGCAGGTCGCCCTGTATTACTTGTTCTACAAATGGATCCCCTACATCCAGACCAACCGGTACAAGACCACATTTCTTGGCATCGAACTCCAGCTGAAGAAACGCCTGGGGGAAATCGAGAAAAAGCTCCAGGAGCTGGATGGCCTGCGGGAGCGAACCCTCGGCTTCAACCCTTCGGAAGGGCAGAGTTCGGTGCAGGCCACCCTTGGCGCCGCCGAGAACGCCCTGCGCGAAAAACAGCAGGAGTTCGGGGCGCAGATCTGGCAGCTCCAGCTCTGCCAGTGGTTCAACCGGATCTCCGGCATCGGGGTGCGCGGGAACCAGGACGGCCTGAAGAACGACGTGGAGCGGGTCGAGGAACTGACCTATATCGGGCACCACTACCTCAACCAGCTGAAGAAGGAGAAACAGCTCGCCCCGGCCGCCCTCGAAGCCCTGAAAAACCGGGTCAAAGAGGGGATAGACCTTCTGAAGAAAATCCAGGAGGTGGTCGTCACCCAGGAGGCGGAAAAGCTGGTTCAGCAGGTGCGCCCGCTCGACGGCGGCATGCCCGAAGAACTGTCGGTGGAAGGGCGGATCTCGGCCCTCAGTGTCCACGCCGCCCAGGTCTCCCTGGAAAGCTTCACCGACGTGGTCGAGCGCCTCGACCGCGAGTATTCGCGCATCGGCATCGAGCGCAAGATCTCCCAGGACACCAAGAACCTCCTGCGAGAGTGACGGGCCGCTCCCGGCGGCCCGGGCGCATAAACCGTGCAACCGCTTTTCTGCCCGCCCGCTGTCCATCGCGGCTCCCACCTCGATCTTGCCGGAATTCACGGTCGGATGCGATAGTGGAGGGGAGAAGCCCGCGCATGCGGCACAAGGAGGTATTTCCATGAGGATGCCCCGCCCGTTCTTCCTGACCCTGGCGCTCGTTTTGGCCGGTCTGACCGCCGCCCACGCCAATCTGACCCTGTATTCCGGGCAGGAGACCTTCAACGTCCGGGTGACCAACAGCCATGTCAAGCCGATCTACGACGCCCGCGGGTCGGTCTGGATCAGCGGCACCACCGCCCGCATCGAGGTGGAGGCCCCCGGGTACCGGCGCGGCTACACCACCGTCTACCTGAGCGGCAACACCCACTACCATTCCTGCGACGTCCGGCTCGACGACCCCAGCGTGAACGGCAACGTCCGCGACACCAAGGGCCAGTTCGTCCAGGGCGGCTACGTCAGCCCCGGCTACCAGGGAATGTACTGGGCCGACGAGTACGGCATCCGGGCGCAGTTCCCCAAGAAGGGCTTCGAGAAGCTCACCGAACGCCTGATCGAGGTGCGGGTCAACTCCCTGTATGCCTTCGCCCCCCGGCTCTACCTGAGCGATGCCGGCTCCCAGTGGAACCTCGAAGTGGTGATCAAGCGCCGCGACCTGCGTGACCTGTTCAACACCATCGACATCATCGTCACTCCCGACCCGGTCGAAACCCCGGCGCCCGCGCCGGCCCCCGCGCCCGAAGCCCATGAGCCGATCGTCCTGGCCGGCGATTACCGCCTCAACCAGCAGGCCCTGCAGAACTCCGACCGCGAAGAGATCCGCGACGTGCTGACCCGCCGCCTCGAATCCCTGGCCCGCCGCCTGCGCGCCGCGGCCCCCGCCCTCGACGAGGGCGAAACCGCCCGCCTTCTGCAGATGGTGGGCGCCGAGTCCCCGATCGGTCGGGAGATCCGCGCCATTCGCACCTTCGAGGCCATCCAGCGCTAGGCTCCGGTTCCTCAACCGCCTCCCTTCCGACCCCAGAAAGGGAGGCGGTTTCACTGTCTGCCCCGGGCGCGGCAACCGCCGGCGGCAAGCCCAGGCCGCCCGACCGGTCCCCGGCCGGTCGCGGCAACCCGCTCGGGAGGCCAGGGTCATTTGATTCTCGGAAGGTGAACCATTGCGATCGCTTTGCTCTTGTTGTCCCCTAACCCTTCTATCGCGGCCGCGATACACTTTTCCTCCCGTCGGCGCAAGGCAAAGATTACCAAATTGCGCATCGCCGCCAGAGCCTCAGCAACTGGCCGGGTTCGGCACCGGCAGAAGTCCTCCCTGAGGGTCACATCCTTAACGTGATGGAGACGGTTCTCAATCTTCCAATGAGCTCTCCAAAGGTCGAAAAGATCCTCCGGGTTGGCCCGCTCACGCGGATAACTTGTGATCCCATACACGGTCTCGGTTGATTGATGTCCCCTGGAGGTCCGTGTTCGCGTTATTTTCATCACCTGGGCAACTCCCGGCCAGTCAAGATAGGTCGATAGGGCAGAGGTCACCTCAAGACGGCGACTTTCTATTCGACCGTGCCCCTTTTCGACCCGATGCACAAACCTGATCTCGTGGTCCTTGATGGGATCTGCTCCGGGGGAAAAGGCTCGGACCGAATACCAGGGCGATATGGTTCTTCAATCCTGGCTGGTTGTCTTTGACGGCCAAGAGATACTGCCCCCCTCCATCGAGGATCTTCTGGCAGAACTCGCGCTGAGTCAATGCGGCATCCCCCGTTATGACCCGACCTTTCAACGGGATCCTCTCCAGAAGCTTGATCGCGTGAGTCGCCTCGTTCCCTTTTTTGAAGGGAACGACTTCCTGAGCGATGACGCCATCCAACTCCGCCAGGAATGCAGACAACACAAGGAGACCAGGATAATCCCCGTTCTTGCTCCCCCTAAGGGCCTTCCCGTCCAGGGCGGTGTGGCGGAATTTGAGGGCCCTCTTCCGTCCTGAATAGGAACGGACCAATTTCCCGAGCTGGGAAACCAATTTGGAAGGGTCCAGTTTTTTCAAGGCATGATGATAGGTGGAATGGCAAGGAGCCCGCCCCTTGCAGATTCCCAGCCGAGTAAGTTGGGAGGGAGAAAGCGAGCGCCCCCATCTGGCAATCGCAGCAAGCGATGTCCGACCACAGGCGATCGCACAAAAAATGATGGAAAGAATCGTCTGCAGGCCAAACCGTTTGCCAGAGGGATCCCGACCATCGTCAACATCCCCAAAGACTTCCCACAGAGACTTCCCCTTCTTGCGTTTCATCTCATCCCTCCAGGTTTTTCAGGAATACCAGGAGGAAGGGTACCGCGACCGGCGCCCAGGTACAAGAGGTCCAACCGGCAAGATCCAAAGGAAGAGAATCAAATGACCCTGTCGGGAGGCGGGTTTTCCTTGACTTGCCGGGAGGCGGGGGGTACAATTTTCATCCCAGTCTCAACCATCGGGGAATGCCGTGCACGTCGCCCTCATCGATCCCACGTTCCGCCATCAGGGCAGGTTGCTGAAGCTCCGGCGGGTTGGCTATTTCCCCCTCACCCTGCCGCGGCTCGCCGCCTGCCTCCCCCCTGGCACGAAGATCACCCTGGTCTACGAAAAATGCCAGGAGGTCGATACCCAGGCTCCCTACGACCTGGTGCTCTTCACCACGATGGGATCCAACCTGGTGCGAGCCGAGGAACTGTCGGCCGTCTTTCGGAAACGCGGCATCCCGACCGTGGTTGGAGGGTATTCCGTGGCCCCTTTCCTCGAGCGGTGCCGGGGGAACTTCGACGCCGTCGCGCTGGGAGACGGCGAGGAGATCATCCCCCGCCTGGTCGCCGACCTGGCCGGGGGACGGCTGGCCCCCGTCTACGAGGGCACGGCCGCCGACCTCACCGGCCTGCCCCCACCCCGGTTCGATCTGGTGCCCCCCGGGGTGATGGGCGACATCGCCCCCGTGGAGACTTCGCGCGGGTGTCCGAATGCCTGCGACTTCTGCGCGGTGACCGCCTTCTACGGCGGCACCCAGCGTCGGGCGGACGTGCCGACGGTTCTGCGCGACGTCCGCGCCGTGCGTGAGACCCTGGGGCGGCGGCTGGTGTATTTCACCGATCCCAATTTCGCCGCCGACCTGGAGCACGCCAAGGCCATCCTGCGCGGATTGCAGGCCATGGACGGGGGAGTGGGCTGGCTGGCCAGTGTCGACATCCGGGCCCTGCAGGACGAGGAGTTTCTGAGCCTGGCCCGCTCCTCGGGCTGTTTCAGCCTGCAGGTCGGATTCGAAACCCTGCACCCCGGGCAGTTGCACGCCGTCAACAAAGGGTTTGCCGCCCGCGCCGACTACGCGGCGGCCATCGGCCGGGCCCGGGCCCACGGCGTGCCGGTGGTGGCGCTGATGATGCTGGGGTTCGACGCCGATACCCCCGCCACCTTCAGGGAGGTTCAGCGGTTCCTGGAAACCTCGCGCCTGCCTCTTGCCGTGCTCCATCCGGTCGTTCCCATCCCCGGAACCCCGCTGTATGAAAAGCTGAAACGGGAAGGCCGGCTGACCGGGGTCGACCCCGCCGAATCCGACGGCCTGCACCTGCATTTCATCCCCCGCCATTTCACCGCCGCCTCCTTCCTCGAGGGCTTCTGGCGGCTGAACCGCCGTCTGTTCGGCCTGCGCTCGGTCGTGCGCCGGTTCCTGCACCCCGACACGCTGAAAAACCCGCTCGCCTACGCCATCCTGCTGTGGACGAACCTGTTCCTGGCCGGGCCCCTGGTGCGCCGCCGCCTGCCGCTGGGGCTGTACGAATGACCGCCCCCTTCCGCGACCCGCGCACCCTGCCCTCGCCGGTCATCGCCGACGTCGGGGCAGTGGGGGGGAAGGCCGCCAACCTGCTGGCCCTGCGCGAACTGGGCCTTCCCGTGCCGCCCTTCGTGGTCTGGCCGGTGACCGTCTGGCGCTCGTTCGTCGCCCACTGCGGGTGGCCCGCCAACGGCGCGGCCCCCGACCTCGACGACAGCGAGGCGGAACGGCGGCGCGCCGCCCTGCTGACCCGCCCCTTCCCCGAAGGACTGCGCGCCGACCTGCGCCAGGTGCTGGCCCGGTTCGGCGGCCGGCCTTTCTGCGTGCGCTCCTCGGGCACCTTCGAGGATCTGCCGCACCTGTCCTTCGCCGGCCTCTACGACACCATCCTCGGCATCGGCTCGGAGGAGGCCCTTGAGCAGGCCGTCCGCACCTGCTGGGCCTCGGTCTACGGGCCGCGGGTGCGCCAGTATTGCCGCCATCACGGCATCCCCCTGGCCAAGGCCGGGCTGGCGATCATCTTCCAGGAGTTCGTCCCCGGCGAGTTTTCCGGGGTCGCCTTCACCGTCCATCCCGTCACCGGCCGGCAGAACCACCTTCTGCTCGAATATTGCGAGGGCACCGGCGACAAGCTGGTGTCCGGCCAGGTTACCCCCCGGCAGGCGGTCTGGGACCACAAGGCGGACCGTCTGATCGAGGGGCGCCTGCCCCCCGGCTTTCCGACCGACGGGATGCGCGGGTTCCGCAGGATCCATCGCGAGTTCGGACAGCCGCAGGATATCGAGTGGGTGCTGGCCGGGGGGCGGCTCTGGATCCTGCAGACCCGCGCCATCACCCGGATCGCCGTCGAACCCTCGTTCGGGTGCTGGACCACCGCCGACTTCCGCGATGGCGGAGTAGCGAGCGGCGTGGTGACCCCGATGATGTGGTCGCTCTACCAGTATATCTGGCAGTTCGCCATGCCGCGGTATTTCGAAATCATCAAGATCCTCGACCCGGAGCGCAAGACAGGCGTGACCTGGGGCGACGTCTTTTTCGGGCGTCCTTTCTGGAATCTCGGCGAGGTCGTTCGGCCTTTGCTGAAGATCCCCGGGTTCGACGAACGGAACTTCTTTTCCGACCTGGGCATCCAGACCGTCCCCGATTACCGTTTCCGCCGGGTTCCGACAACCCTCGGCAAGGCGATCCGCATCGTGCCCACCGTGCTCGCGCTGGAGCGGTATTACGACTACCGCATCCGGGCCAACCGCGCCTTCCGGCAGGCCTTTCCAGACCTGATCAGGCCGTTCTCCGCCTGCCAACCCGACACGCTCGACCCCGCCGCCTTCGCCGCGCGGTTCCGCGACCTGATCACCGGGCTCTATTTCCGCACCGAGACCACCTACTTTTT
>CAZKPI010000140.1:9411-9839 GCA_964554555.1 uncultured bacterium | reverse complement strand
GGTCAGGTGTGCGTTTCTCCTGCCGTGATGCCCCCCCGCCAGGACCTGATGATCGGCAAAGCAGGGAGACGCCCAACCTCCAGTCCATGAATCTGCTTTGGTGATAGGGTTTGCCGCCGCTCGATTCCCCCCCCCATTTCGCGGGGTGCCCGCCTGTCCCATGAGGAACGGCCTGCCCCTGCCCGAAGATCCGGGCAGGGGCAGGCCGTTTGTTCCGCCTTTTCTGGGCTCAGCCAGAACTCCAGGTGGATGGCCCGCGGCGAAACAGGGAAGGAGCAGGGCCGGACGGGTGGAACCTGGGCGCCCGGCAGACGTTTCAGTTTCCCGAAACGGCCGTTCCGGATGTCGATGGCAGAGGCACGCCCAGGGAACCGGGTTGGGCCAGGCAGGAACCATCGCGCCGGCGAAGACGCTGACCGCCTTGGCCG
>CAZKPI010000140.1:3513-9392 GCA_964554555.1 uncultured bacterium | reverse complement strand
CCGAGCCCCTGGCCGAGCCGCGCCCCGCATCGGCGCCCGCCCCCCTGGCCGGAGCGGGGTCCGTAGCCCTGGCCCCGTCCACGTCCCTGACCGGGGGCGAAGGACGACGAGGCGGTGGCATCAGCCGAACTGAACCGGCGGCCGCGCCGGCGGGCCGTTCCGGACCCCGGATCGGCAGAGCGCCACCGGCAGGAACGATCGAGGTCATCGGCATTGCGGATGCCGTCCCCGTCGAAATCTCCGTTGGGGCCGAATCGCGACAGGCCGGGAGCGGCATTCGCTTCTTCGGTGGGGGTAGCCACGGGTACGGTGGTCGGGGTCTGGGCGACCAGTGCAGAACCGATGGCGACCAGGAGAAGGGCCAGGACTGACAGACTGCGAACGTTCATGGAAGACCTCCTTTTCCGATTCGTTCTGGTGATTCCGGCGAATCTGAGGCGCTGGCCTGAAGATCGCGGAGGATCACCATTGCTCGACGAGGAAGGATGGGGAAGACGGAGGGTGGGAAAGGCCAGGCGACAGGGAAGGACGCTGCGGGAGAGCCCGTGACAGGGCCTTTTACACGGCCCGCCCGTGCCGGCGCCGATACTGACGCTGGCCGGCGAATTCGCTCACCTCGAGGGTGCCATCACTGGCCCAGGCCCCGCGGGCCGCCGGGGTTCCCTGAACCGAGACGGTGAGAGTGCCGGTGTCGTCCTCGAGAATCTGCAGAATCCGGCCCGAGCGGAGATTGGTAAGGGTGGCCAGGGGTTCGCCCGCCTGGGTCCCGAAGACCACCGACCAGGTGCGGCCGTTCTCCGTGATCGTTCCGGTCGAAGCACCGTCAGCCGGCAACGCCACCTCGAAAGACTCGCCATTGGCACGGGTCAGCAGGAATCCGCCCGAAGCCAGCCGGGTGACCTGGGCGCCCAGGCCGGCGATCGTCGCCGTTCCGGAAGCCCCGATCCCGGCGGGAATCTGGACAGGACAGCCGGCGGCGCCACGCCGGACGACCACACCCTGACCCTGACGGCCGGCCCGGTAGCGGCGGCCCAGATGGGTGATCTCCTGACTGGTGGCGGTCGGGTCGGTCTCGGGCAGGAGGGAAGCCATGATACTGGGAGTCAAAACCGCCGCCTCGGCGGCTTCCAGCCGGTCGGCCACCAGCGCGGCCTCAATCACGCCGAGGTCGGTTTCCTCAAGAGCGCCGGTCGTGGCAACCGTGCCCGTGCCGGAGCCCGATCCTCCGGTGCCGGCACAGCCGGTCAGGACAACCACAAGGGCCAGAAGGGGGACGAACATGGACAGCGATCGAGTGCTCACAGAGATTCCTCCGATTAGGTGAATGTTGTAGCGGTACAACCGTTGTCAGCGATTTTGCAGGGAGCGTGCCAACCCTTTCAAATCGTGAATTGATCAGCATTTCCAGCCTTTCAGGCCCGGCCCCGGGCACCGTCGAGATGCAAAATTTGGTATTTCCCGACCGAATTTTGCACTCCGGACACCCAACGGCAGGTCCGGGAAATTTCGCCCAGCCTGAGCGCCCAAGACTCGACCTTCGCCAGGTTCGGACAACAGCGTCCCCCCACACCAGGGGCGCCGGGCAATATTCCGGGCCACTGGCCCGACGTCATTCCCGCAGAGGAATCACGACGGGGGTTTTCCGGCCTTGGCTCCCTTGGACCGCACGCAACGCGCCGGAAAGCTGGCTGGGGGTTCGGGTACCGCCCCGGACGCCAGAACCATCTTGAGCTGGAGAGGCCGAAGAGAACGCCTGCCTGCCCTGGTATACTTCTTGTGTGACCCAGCGTATGCCCCGCATGACCGGAAACCGCTTCCGCCCTTCCCTGGTCCTGGCCGCCCTGCCGCCGCTGGCTCTGGCCTTCCTGGCCGGCTGGATGACCTGGTGGAATGCCCAGCAACGGTCCCTCCTGAGCGACTGGGCCCGGGCCAGGGAGGGCAGACAGCTCGTCGATTCCCTGTTGCGGGCGGCCGGCGGACGGCCCCGGGAATTGGTGAACGACCCCACCCTGCTGGACGACCTGATGGCCCTGCATCCCCCGGTCGTCGCCCTGGGCCTGCGCAATCGCGACGGCTGGATCCATCCCCCGATTGGCACCCAGGCGGCCCGCCTGGTCGCCGCCGTTCCCCCCCTGGAGGTCGCCCCTCTCGACGGGGGATTCCTCTGGTTCCGGGTTCCTTTGCACATTGGGCCGCCCAACGGGGTTCCCGGAGCTGGCCATGGTCAAGGTCCCTGGTGGGCGCGGAACCGGGCGGGCGGCGGTGCCGCTTTCCGGCCGGCCCGTTCGGGTCACGACCCGGAAGCGTCCCGGTCCGCCAGCGGAGGACAGCCACCAGAGCGGGCAGGGGCCGGCTTCGCAGGGAACGATCTTCGCTCGCCGGGGGGTGGCCCCTTCGAGCTCGCCGTCGTCTTCACGCCGGATGACGAAGCCCCCGGCTGGGGGTTCACCCTCCAGATGATCGTCTGGCCGGTGGCCTGGCTCCTGGGCTCCGCCCTCTGGCTCTGGAGCCTGCGCGTCCACGGCCAGATGGCGGCCCTGCAGGAGGCGCGCCGCCGTGAGGCCCACCTCGCCGCCGTCGGTCAGATGGCGGCCCGGCTGGCCCACGAGATCAAGAACCCGCTGGGGGCGATTCGCGCGGCCGTCCAACACCTGCTCTCCCAGGCCGACCCGGCTTTTCCCGGCCGTCCCCTCCTGGAGGTGGTGGAAGGGGAGACCCATCGCCTGGAGGAACTGACGCGCGGCATCCTCGACTTCAGCCGCCCGGTGCAGGTGCGCCCTGAGCGCCAGCCGCTGGGCCCCTTCCTGGCCGCGGCACTGGCGCAGTTCGCCACCCTCCATCGCCGGCCGGCCATTCCGCTTTCCATGCCCGCCGGCCTGCCTGATCTGCCGTTCGACGCGGCCGCCCTCCGCCAGATCCTGGACAACCTGCTGGCCAACGCCTGGGATGCCTGCCCCGACGGGCCGGTCACCTGCACCGTCCGTTCCGACCCGGCCGCCATCACCATCCTGGTGGAGGACCGCGGGCCCGGCCTGGATGAAACGGTCCAGGAGCGGGTCTTCGAGCCGTTCTTTTCGACCAAGGCCCGCGGCTACGGTCTGGGCCTGGCCATCAGCCGGCGCCTGGCCGAGGCCCACGGCGGCGGGCTGACCCTGCGATCCCGCCCGGACGGCGGCGGCGTGGCCGAACTCACCCTACCCCTGGAGGCTCCCGATGCCCGACCCGCGTGACACCATTTTGCTCGTCGATGACGAGGCCGCCTACCGCACCGTCCTGCGCGCCGTGCTGGAAGGCGCCGGCTTCGCGGTGGCCGACGCCGCCGACGGCCCCGCCGCCCTCGACATTGCCCGCCGGCGGGTGATCGACCTCGCCGTCCTCGACCTGATGATGCCGCGCATGGACGGCCGGGAACTGATGCAGAGACTGCACGCGAAAGCGCCCGACCTGCCGGTGGTCTTCCTTACCGCCCACGGGTCGATCCCCTCCGCGGTGGAAGCGATTCGCGAGGGGGCGGCCGACTACCTGACCAAGCCGCTGGGACACGTCGATGACCTGGTGCGCACCGTCCGGCGCATCCTCGACCACCGGCGACTGCAGTTGGAAAACCGTGTCCTGCGCGGGCAGGGGGCCGAGGCTGACCCGTTCCCCGCCGCCGACCCCGTGACCGTCGCCGTCCTTGACAAGGCGCGGCGGGTGGCCGCCAGCGATGCGACGGTGCTGATCACCGGCGAGTCGGGAACGGGCAAGGAACGGCTGGCGCGGTTCATTCACCAGGCCAGCCCCCGCGCCAACCGGCCCCTGGTGGCGGTCAACTGTGCCGCCATCCCCGAGAATCTCCTCGAAAGCGAGTTTTTCGGCCACGAGAAAGGGGCGTTCACCGGGGCCACCGACCGCCGGACCGGCCGGTTCGAGGAGGCCGACCGGGCCACGCTCTTCCTCGACGAGATCGGCGAGATTCCACCGGGATTACAGCCGAAATTACTGCGGGCCCTGCAGGAACGGGAGTTTCGGCGGGTGGGCGGCGACCGCCTTCTGCGGTTCGACGCCCGGCTGATCGCCGCCACCAACCGGGATCTGGCCGCCGAGATGCGCGCCGGGCGCTTCCGAGAGGACTTGTACTATCGCCTCTCGGTTGTCACCCTGACCCTGCCGCCTCTGCGGGAGCGGCCCCGCGACATCCGGTTCCTGGCCGAACGTCTGCTGGCCGACCTGGCCGCCCGGTTTCACAAGAAGGTCCCCGCCCTCTCCCCGGCCGCCTGGAAACGGCTGGAAACCTGGCCCTGGCCGGGAAATGTCCGCGAACTGGCCAATTGCCTGGAGGCGACGCTGCTCCTGCACGGCGATGGGCCGATCGGCCCCGCCGACCTGCACGGGCTGGAGGCCCCCCCGCCTGACCCCGGGGCCATCCCCCCCCTCGAGGCGGCCGAACGGCAGACCATCCGTGACGCCCTCGCCCGCTGTGGGGGGAACCGCCGCCAGACCGCCGAACTGCTCGGCATCTCGGTCCGCACTCTCTTGTACAAACTCAAACGGCTTGGCCTCACCGGCCGGCCGCCGGACGCCGCCTGACCCCAGCCGCCGCTCACGAAAAGGGTCTGGCCGCCGTCTTCGTCACCATTCCCAAACCATTCCGGCCTCCCCCGAGATGACCCGGTCACCGAAGGCGGCCCGCAGGGCGGCCGCCGCGCCGTCGCCGGTGCAGTGGCAGGGGATCAACTGGGCCGGGTTGTAGGCGCGCAGACCCTCGATGGTCTTCGCCATCCGGTGGTCGCTGGCCGCCGACAGGTGGAACCCGCCAATGACCGCATGGATCCTGCCGGCCCCGGCCACCGCCCTCACCCGCTCGAGCGTGTTGAGCAGACCGGAGTGGCAGCACCCGGTGATGACCACCAGCCCGTGGCGGGTGCGCGCCCACATGGACTGGTCGTCCTCGATGGGATCAGATTGCCGCCCGCCTTCATCGAGGAAGAAGGGCCCGCCGGTGTCTTCGAAAGGGGTTCGGCGCGGAACGGTGCCCGTCAAGCCAAGGTGCTCGGACCAGCGGACTCCCGCGGTTTCCCTGGCCAACCGCAACGCCGGAAGCGCTTCCAGGGCGGCCTGGGCGGGGGCCGGCAGGCCGATGGCGCGGGCGGTCCCGTCCCGGATGCTGAACCGGGGGCCGAACACCCTGGGATGGCAGTGGACCCGGGCCTGGGCCGCCTTTCCCAGCACGAGGGGCAGGCCCCCGGTGTGGTCGTAGTGGCCATGGCTCAGCACCACCAGGTGGGCGGCGGCCAGGTCGATGCGGAGCGCCGCCGCGTTGGGCCCGAGAGCCGTTCCCTGACCGGTATCGAACAGGATGTTCGTACTGCCGGTCTCGATCCAGAACGCCAGCCCGTGTTCCGTTGCCAAGCCGGGGCCGGCATGATGATCGACCAGAATGGTGACTTTCAGGGAAACGGTCATGGGTGTCAGGGAAGCCCGGGCCTCCCTCCTCCTTTCTGGCAGGGGAACACCTGCCGGCGGGCCTCGGGACACGGCCGGTCCCCCTGCACCGCCGTGTCCGGTCCAGGCCGGATACGGTTGGTCATGGCTGGTGTCTCCAATCTGCCCCACCACCGTCCTGGCGGCGGGTTTCCTCGTCGCCAGGGACCATTCCCGCCGGCGGTCAGCCGACAGGAACGATCACTGCCTCGAGGTGGGCTTTCAGGGTCGGCGTCCCGCCGCCCTCCGAAACGATCTGCAGTACTCGAGCCCCGTCGATGACCCGCGACCCCGCCAGGTGGGTGAGGCGGGTACCGCGAAACACCTCAGGGAACAGCGGCACTGAGGGCCCGAGCAGAACCGCCGCCCGCACGGGGCCGAGAGCGTCGAGATACCCGTCGAGACCCCCGGTCACC
>CAZKPI010000140.1:0-3503 GCA_964554555.1 uncultured bacterium | reverse complement strand
TGGTCGCAGTGATGATGGCCGCCGAACAGCGGCCGAGGGCCTGCCGGCCCTCTTCGGGGCCCAGTTCCTCACCTTCCGGCCGGGCTTCCACGATCTGCAGGCGACAGCCCGTCTTTTGGAGAGCAGGAAGCAGGGGCCCGAAATGGCCGACCATCACCAGGTGGTCGGCCGGTTGCAGGCCGAGCAGGCCGATCACGTCAGCCCCCGTTGCGGGTGCCGGGGCCAACCGCGCCCCGAGGGCATTGGCCGTGGCCAGGCCGAGCATGCGCCGCAGGGATTCCGGGCGCTCCAGCCAGCCCAGCAGATCTCCGGCCGGGCGCCCGACCAGGGTTCCCGCTTCACCAAACTGCTGACAGCAACGGACCTCCTCCTTCGGGGTCCAGGCCAATCCCACCTCTCCAGTGGAGAGGCGGACCGCCGAATAGCCGAGGCCGATCCGGACATCGGCGATCTCCCGTCCGGCGGCAACCGGTTGCAGATGCGCCACGAGACGGGTAGCCATCGTCATGCTCATGGGTTCCTCCTCGTTCGTTCGTCGGGGCCGGGGGAAACCGGGAACGGACTGCCGAGACACCGCGCCTGGGCGGCGAGGTTGGCGGGGTCCGAGGCGGGTATCCGGATCTGCCAACCGGAGGGGATCCCCAGGACCGCATCGAGATCGGTCACCACCTGCGACCGGAACAGCAGGGGCGGATCCTCGCGCAACAGGGCAAGGGCGGCCGGAATGCCCGCCCGCCCGTGATGCCGCAATCCCTCACGCACCTCCCGCACACGATCCGGCCAGTCGGGCGGCGGCGCCTCCCCGCCGGGGCCGCTTGGTGCCGCCGAAGGCGCCACAGCGGTCGTCGGCGTGGCCGGGGCCACGACCGTCCCCGCGGCTTGACAGACCGGGCAGGCGGGTACTTCGGGCAGGGTTCCGACCCCGCCCCCCTCGGTCAGCGGCCTGGTCAGCAGCCACCCGAGCACCACCAGGGTGCCCCCCGCCGTGAACGGCAACCCCTTCCCCCACGACAGCCCGGGGATGCCGGTCCGGGTCAGCACCGCCAGCAAAAACATGGCGCAGTGGACCAGCCCGACCGTCTGGTTCGGCGGCAGATCGAACCGATACGAGACCAGGATGCCGCCGACGGTCGCCAGCCAGGCGACCCCGACCGCGATCGCCAGAACGCCGGCCAGCCGATGATACAGGAGCAGAGCCACCCCGGGGGCTACGACAAGGTAGCAGAAAATCAGCAGGACCCCGGCGATCTTCGAGGCGGCGGCGACCACCGCCCCCAGGGCGGCGAAAAACGCCAGTTCGAGGGCCTTGACCGGGATGCCCAGCACCGAGGCGGCATCGGGGTCGAGGAAGGCGTAGCTGGTCGGGCGCAGACTGATCAGCAACCAGGCCGTGCAGGGGACCAGCACCGCCATGATCAGCCGCAGATCCTGCGACGAGGCGAACAGCAGACTGCCGAACAGGAGCGTCTTCACCTGTTCCAGCCCGAAGCCGCTCTTGGCCACCAGCACGATACTGCCCCCGGAGAAGGCGACGAACAGCACCCCCAGCAGGGTGTCCCGCGGCAGGTTCAACCACCGCTCGAACGGCAGGCCCAGCAGGACCACCACCACCATCGCGGTCAGCAGGCCACCCACAAAGGGGGGCCAGCCAACCAGCAACCCCAGCGCAATGCCGCAGGCCGCGGCTTCCGACAGGGTGACCCCAATGAAGACCACCCGCTTGAGCACCACGAACACCCCGAACAGGGCCCCCGCCCCGGCGATGGCCAGGCCCACCGGAAACGCCGCCCCATAGATGTCGAAAACAGTGGCGAGCATCTGCCCAAAGGATTCAGTCATGCGTGGCCTCCCCCCCCCGCCCGGTGGGCAGGTCCTGCCCCCCCAACACGGCCGCCCCCCCCCGATGGACCCAGCAGACCTGCGAGGTCAGGTTCCGCACCAGGTCCAGCCCGTGCTGGGCGAACAGCACGGTCTTGCCGTCCCGCACCGCCAGATCATACAGAAGGCCAATCAGTTCGTTCTCGGAATCCGCATCGAGCGAGGCGGTGGGTTCGTCCATGATCAGCACTTCCGCCCCCGCCGCCAGGGCCCGAGCGATCAGCACCTTCTGCCGCATCCCGCCCGACAGTTCATGGAAGGCCTTGGCCCCATGGGCGGCCAGGTTGAACCGCTCCAGCAGACGGTCGACCTGACGTTGGTCCTCCGCTGAGGCCCCCCCCCACCAGCCAAGCCGCGGGAACAGGCCCATCATGACGATGTCGCGGGCGACAACGGGGAACAGCAGGTCGATGCTCTGGTGCTGAGGCACAAAGCCGGGGGGAAGGTGACGGAAGGGGGTGGTGATCGTCCCTGACCGCACCTCTTTCAGACCGAGGATCGCTCGTAACAGCGTGGTTTTGCCCGCCCCGTTGGGGCCCACGAAGGGCAGAAACGACCCCCGCGGAATCTCCAGGTCGACCTTGTCCAGGATGACGTCCTGCCCGTAGGCCAGCGTGACATCCCGGCAGGAAATGATCGGGTCAGCGTCGCTCATGGCTTCTGTCCGGTGACCCCGGCCTCCCTGCCCATGGTTACCAGACAGTCGACCCAGTGATCGACCAGGGAGAAGTAGTCGGGAACGTTCGGGGCGCCGCCCACATAATAGGGAACCATGCGATACCTGGCCCCCACAGCGGCGGCAATGGCTTTGACCGTCTGCTCATCGAAATAGCTCGCCGACAGGATGATCCGGATGTTTTCCCGGCGCATCCGGTCTTCGAGCTCCCGCGTGTGCTTGGGGGAAGGGGGGATGCCGGGTTTGGGTTCGATGGTGTCGGCGCAGACCAGACCGAAATCGTCGAACAGGTACCCCCAGTTCTTGTGGTAGGTGACGACCTGGACCCCGCGCAAGGGAAGCAGGGCCTTCGCCCAGCCGCCCAACCTGCCCAGCAAAGGCTTCCCTTCGAACTGGTTCTGTTCCAGGAAGGCGTGCAGTTTCCCCTCCTCGTGCAACTGCACCAGGGTCTCCCCGCCCAGGATCTCGACCAGTTCAGCCCCGTACAGACGCCGGAAGAATTCGGCGCGCACCTCCGCCAGCCGGGCCCGGAAGAAGGCGGCGTGGGCGGGGTCGTTCTTCTCCAGACCGATGGCGATGTTGCCGACGATGCGAAGCATGTTGAGCGGGCTGACGGTGACGTGCGGGTTGCCGTAGATGTGCAGTCCGCCCTCACTGCGGGACAGGACGACCGGCACCTCCTTCATCCGCACACCCTGGGCGGCCGCCACGTAGCCGACCGCCTCACTGCGGATGCGCTGGTTGCCCGACTTGTCGACGGCCGAGGGCAGCCACATCTCGAGGTCGAGACCGGTGGCGATCAGCAGGTCGGCCTCGCGCAGCATCTGGACGAACGATGGCTTGGGCCGGACGAAATGGGCGTCCTGGTCACCTTGTACAATATGCGTCACTTTGACATATTCCCCGCCCAGGCGGCGGGCAAAGTCGGCGTAGTCCGGCAGGGTGGTGA